>DASZCH010000047.1:0-12821 GCA_035943235.1 Candidatus Acidiferrales bacterium | reverse complement strand
CGCCTGAAACCCCTGAATTTCGCCGGGGTCCTGCGAGAGGGGAATAAAAATCGTTGGAGGAACCGGCTCGCCCACCGCTGATTTGACGTCACCCACAACGCCGACGATTTCGGAGGGCGTGCCGCCCACAACAGCGTGCTGGCCGATGGGGTCTTGATGCGGGAATTTCTCGTGCACGAAAGCTTCGTTGATCACGACCACTTTCGCCGCAGTGGGTGAGTCGGCGTCTGAGAATACCCTCCCTTGCAACAAGGGAATTCCCATCGCGCGAAAGTAGTCGATACTAGTGCTGCGAACATCCGCGGAAATGCCGCGCGATTCGCCTTCTGAAGGAAGCCACACGAAATCGTTTCCGCCCCTTTCGAGCGGCAAGCCTTCGCCGACCACAGCGGCGCTCTGGACGCCGGGGATGGCCTGAACTTTATCCAGGATTCCTTGATAGAACCGGGAGATCGCAGCGGAGCGGGCGTCCACTTCGGCGGCGCTCGGCTTCGCAGGCAACGGCGCGAACTTCTGACTGGTGGTCCACGTCTGCAAAGTGAGAATCGGCCGCGGATCGAAGCCAGGGTTCGTGTGCAGAAGATTCGCAAATGTCGCTATCAGCAGCGCCGCTCCCGTCAACAGCACCAGAGAGAGCGCGATTTCCGAGACCGCCAGCGCGCTGCGTAGCCGGGTACGTCCTGTGCCTGATGTTGCACGGCCAACACTTTCTTTCAGGGAATTGTTCAAGTCCACTTTGGAGGACTGAAACGCTGGTGCGAGACCGAAGAAGATTCCTGTCAGCAGGGAAGCGAGAACCGTGAATCCGAGCGCCCACCGGTCCAGGAAAATGGCATGTGCGCGCGGCAGATCCGTCGGCGCAAGCGCGAGGAGCACGTCAAGTCCCCAATAAGCGAAGAGCAACCCTAGCGCGCCTCCGAAAACAGCAAGCAGCAGGCTTTCTGTCAGCAGTTGGCGGAATAACCTTCCGCGACCTGCGCCCAACGCCGTGCGTATCGCGATTTCTTTGCCGCGCCCGGCCGCGCGAGACATCAGCAAGTTCGCCACGTTAACGGAGGCAATCAATAGGACGAATCCGATCGCCCCGAACAACACTAACAGCGGGGTGTGATAGTCGAAAGACACCATGGAGCGTAGAGGTTCGGCATGGAACGCGATTCCCTGAACATACTTGGAGTACCTGGGGCGGAATCCTTTGAAGAAAGAGTCCTTCGCAGTACTCAGGTAACTGTCCGCCTGCTCTCCTGAGATCCCGTTCTTCAGGTGGCCAATCACGGTGTAGTTGATTCCACCTCCGATCGATCGCGCCACTTGACCAATCGTAGTCCAGAGGTCCATTGGCGGAATGCTCTGGAACCCCTGAGGCATAATTCCAACGACGGAGTACGGCGCGCCATCGAGCGACACCGTCTTGCCCACTAATTCGCGGTCTCCACCGAATTGCGATTTCCACAATCCGTAGCTCAGGATCACAACATTCGGACCGTTTAGACTGTCCTCATCCGCTGAAAACTCGCGGCCCAATGCTGGCTGGACGCCCAAAACCCGAAAATAATCTGCGGAAACTCGAAGCGCGCGCACGCGCAAAGGCTGGCTGCCACCGGAAAGATTGAAACCCACGCCGGTGGTCGCGGCGAGGGATTGGAATGGCTCGCTATGTGTTTTCCAGAAGTCGAACTCTCGAGCGTCGAATCCGGAATAATCGAGTTTGCCTTTGTAGCTTATAGAAAGCTGAACGATGCTGTCAGGTTCGGGGTAAGGCAGCGGGCGCAGCAGAACACCATAGACGACGCTGAACATGGCCGTGTTTGCGCCGATACCGAGGGCCAGCGTCAGCACAACAAGCGCGGCGAAGCCCGGGCTTTTCCCAAGCGTGCGGAAAGCGTACTTAATGTCCTGCCACAGAGTCTCCATGCCCAGCCCCTCAGGAACGTGAGGCACGTCCCTCGCCTAGTTCAGTTCGAGTGATAACCCATCATATTTTGAGGAGCTTACCATAAGAAGAGAGAATCGTGGACTGACGTGGGGTGTCCGATTCCGGACATCGTTATACCCGAAAATGAACACCGCAAATGAAGAGCATATCGTTGGGCCGATTTGACCGATGCGAGCGTCATTCGTACCGTAATGCCTGATTCGGTTCGACTCGCATGGCCCGTCTCGCGGGGATATAGCACGCGGTCAGCGCCACGATGAAAAGCAGGGTCGTCATAGCAACCAACGTAATGGGATCAACGCCGGCGACGCCGAAAAGCAAACTTGATAAGACTTTCCTGAGTATGACAACTGCCGCGATCAGCCCAATCGCGCTTCCGAGGGCCACCAAACGCATCCCTCTACCGATAACGATCCTGAATATGTCGATTCGCTGCGCGCCAAGCGCCATGCGAATCCCAATGTCGCGAGTTTGCTGGGTGACACTGTAGGAGATCACGCCATAAATGCCAATGGCGGCGAGGACGGTGGCCAATCCAGCAAACAAACTGGCGAGCCACATGTTCAGTCGTCGGCTGCTGACGGCTCGATTGATCAGGTGATCCATCGTTACCAAATCCGCGATCGGCTGTCCCGGGTCCAGCTTGTTGACAATGCCCCGGGTTTCGGCTGCGATTCCCGCGCTGTCGGACGGCGTGCGCATCACAGCGAACATCAAATGCGTGGGATTCTGCTCGTACGGGAGATAAATTATTTCGGAGCTTTTCTCGCCCAATTCAAGTTCAGTTGTATTTTCGGCTACGCCGACGATGGTGATCCACGAGCTGACGAATTGTGGTTCAAAGGATTGCCGCTCCTCGGGCAAAATGCGAATGCGTTTTCCGATAGGCTCTTCATTTGGCCAGTATTCGCGCGCCATAGCTTCGTTGATAATACCAACGGCTGAGGCTTGCTGTCCGTCGCCCGGCGTAAAATCCCGGCCCTTCAACAACCGTGTCTCCATTGTCCGAAAATAATTCGAACCAATCACGTGGTACTGCACGGTCAATTCGTGGTCCTTTGGCTGAGGCGGCCGGCCTTCGATCGCGAAGTTCACGAAGCCACGCCAGCTCCCCAGCGGAATCCAGTTGACCAGGGTGGCCGCCTGCACTCCGGGCGCTGCTTGGATTTGCGTTTCTAGTTGTTCGAAGAACCCACGAGCTTTTGTTATATCGGAATACCGGGTATCGGGCAGCCAAATTTGTGCGATCAGAAGATGATCTGGGTTGAAACCCATGTTCTCAGATAGGAGCTTGTTCAGGCTACGAATCAGCAGGCCTGAGCCGCACAGAAGAAAGAGCGCCAGCGCCACCTCCGAAACCACCAGCGCGTCGCGCAGCCTGTACCCCTGGCGACCTCCTCCCGAGTTTCTTCCGCCTTCCTTAAGCCCCTCGTTCAAGTCCATGCGAAAGATCTGAACGCTCGGTGCAAGCCCGAAAACTATTCCGGCGATTGCGGAAATAGCCAGCGTGAAACCAAGGACTGTCACATCCATGTCGACCCGGCCGATGTACGGTATGGAATAAAAAGCTGACGCGAGGATGGCTCGAAGAACGTAAAAACCCCCATAAGCCAACACAATGCCCGCGATGCCGCCCAGGAGCGCCAGCGCCACGCTTTCCGTCATTAATTGTCGTGCCAGCCGGAACCGCCCAGCTCCCAGCGATGCGCGTAGAGCGATTTCCTTTTCGCGCGTCGCTGCCCGTGAAAGCTGTAAGTTCGCCACGTTTGCGCAGGCAATCAGCAACACGAGCCCAACGGCGGCCAGCAGGATTCGCAGCGCCGAACGCAGCGGCGCCTTTGTGTTGTAATCCTGCAATCGAACCACGCGAATGCTTTCGTCCGTGTCAACCGGATACTCCTTGTGGATCTGATCCTCTATCGCCTTCATTTCGGCGTCTGCTCTCGCAACCGTCACGCCTGGCTTCAGCCGTCCAAATACCGTCAGAATGTGATATTCGCGGTCCAGTTGTTCCTTGGTAAAAGCGTAGGGAATCATCAGGCCGTAAGCGACACTGTCTCCCCATATCGGCAATTTTGGCGGAAGGATGCCGATGATCGTATAAGGCTTGTCATCGATCGTAATGCTTTGGCCAATCACATCGCGATTTCCGCCATAGCGGCGCTGCCAGAATGCATAGCCAATCAGCGCGACCTGTTCATGCCCGGGCACTCCATTTTCCGGTTGAAAAGAGCGCCCGAGAAAGGGTTTCACGCGGAGCAGGTCCAGGAATCCTGTCGTGACTTGTGTCCCGAGCACCCTTTCAGCTTCTCCGTTGCCCGTAACGCTGTAGGCTCTGTTCGCCTGTCCCTCAAGTGCCTGAAATGAATGGCTTCGCTCCCTGAAGTCGCGCAACTCGATAGGCGCTGCGACGCCGTTCTGAAGGTTTCGGCGTGCCTCGGTATGAAGAACCAACACAATTTGATTTGCTTGCGGAAAATCAGGTGGACGAAGCAGAACAGCATTTACGATGCTAAAGATTACCGCGTTGGCGGCGATGCCCAGCGCCAGCGTGAGCAGCGCGACCGCGGTGAAGCCAGGGCTTCTCGCTAGTGTGCGCAGCCCGTACCGAAAGTCCTGCCAAAAGATTCCCATTTCTGTGTGTACCGGTCGCGGCGAGAACGTCGATCCCGAATGCCTGGTGTTCCGGTGACCCCGGCATCGTTATATATCACATCTCGATACTGGTTACTTACTCATATCGGAGGGCCACAATGGGATCAACGCGCATCGCGCGGCGGGCGGGCACATAGCAGGCGGCCGCAGCCACCGCCAAAAGAGCAACGGCCAGGACGCGGCTGCGCTAGTTCAGGGCCAGGACGACTAGCGTGGCGTCATCTTGAAATTTGTCACCGGTGAATTTCGCGACGCGCGCCAGCACGGAGCTTTGCATCTTCGCCGCTCGCAGCGCGCGGCTCTCGCGAAGAATTTCGAGCAACCGTTCCTCGCCGAATTCTTCCTCATCGAGTGAATCGGCGGCTTCCGTGATTCCATCGGTGAACAGAATCAGCCGGTCGCCATCCGCCAAATGCACTGTCGTTTGTTCGTAGGATTCCTTCGAGGAAATTCCCATCGCCGGCCCGCCGCAACCAAGCCGCGCGATTTCTCCGCCACGGCTGACCACGATTGGCGCATTGTGCCCCGCGTTCGTATACACAAGGTCGTGCGTCGCCGCGTCGAAAACGGCATAGAAAAACGTGATGAATCGGTCGGGCGCTGTGTTTTCGCCGACCAACCCATTCAGGCGCCCTGTTAATTCAGCCGGATCCAGATTCTGCGCAGCCAAACTGCGAACCGTCGCCTGCAAATTGGACATCAATAGCGCGGCCGCGATTCCTTTACCAGCTACATCGGCGATGCAAAGCGCGAAGCGATTCGCATCAAGCCGCAGAACGTCGAAATAATCGCCGCCGATGCCGTGAACGGGCAGCCATGCTCCCGAGAATTCGCAGCCGGGAATTTGCGGAATTTCTTTGGGCAGAAATCCGAGCTGGGTTCGTTGCGCCTCTTCCCAATCTCCATCTTCGTGTGAATGATTATCGCCAACGCCAAGCGCCTGGGTTTTCTTTGCCGAACGGGCGAGTTGTCCTCTCTCGATTTCGGTGCGAACGATGTTCAGCAGTCTTGTGTTGTTCCAGGGCTTCAGCACGAAGTCCCGCACACCCTCGCGCATAATCTCGACGGCCAATTCCACGCTGCCCCAGGCAGTCATGGCCACGATGGGGAGCATGTCGTCCAATTGATGAATCTGCGAAAGCAGATCGAGGCCTTCTTGGCCGGACGTGGTGTCACGCGCGTAATTCAAATCCATGAGCAGCAGATCGAAAGAGCGGCGCGACAGCGCGCTAAGCAAAGCGGCCGGCGAATTCACCATCTCCAATTCGTAGCCTTCTCCCTTGAGCAGCAGGCGCAACGCTTCGAGCACGTCCGTTTGATCATCCGCGACGAGTACGCGCGCGCCGGCCGCAATGTCGGCAATCGAGTTCGCTGGAGAATTAAGTCCTGGCTGCACTGCGCATTCCCAAACCACGTTATTACCTCGGCTTTTCGTGCTAAACGCTATTCTGAACCAACCAAACTCGTCCGTTCATACAGTTAGGGCAGCTTGCGCGCCATTCTCATCAACTCTTAGCGTTATGATTATAAGCAGCTTACCGTTGAGGCCAGATTTGGTGTCTCGAAGCTTCGCCCGCTTGCGGGACTCTACTGTTGCGATTCCGAACAGCGGCTCCAGTACCAGCGCCGAACGCACGCTGACGGCATGTCTTTCAGAGGAGAGGGTTTCGACCTACGAAGAACGCGCCAGTCAGGCTTTGGTGGCTTGTGCGCCGCCATCGACGATCCAGCCGTCGGCAAGCTGAATTATACGGTTGCCATAGGCTGCCCAGGCTTCGTTGTGCGTGACTTGGATGATGGTAGTCCCTTCATCATTGAGCTTCTTGAGGAGATCCATGATCATTTTGCCTTGGCTGGAGTGCAGGCTGCCCGTAGGTTCATCAGCCAGAATCAGCTTCGGATTTCCGATGACCGCGCGGGCCACCGCAACAAGCTGCTGCTGCCCGCCCGAGAGCTGATTCGGATAAAGGCCCTTCTTCCCGACGATTTGGAAGCGGTCGAGAATGTCGGCCACCATGCCGTCGCGTTCTGATTTCTTGATATCGCGATAGGAAAGCGGCAAGTCAAGATTTTCCGCGACGGTGAGATTATCCAGCAGGTGATATTGCTGGAAAACGAAGCCGATGAATTTCTTGTGGAGTTCCACGCGCTTGCGGTTGTCGAGTTTATGCACTTCATGGCCTGCGAAATCGAAATGCCCTTTCCACGAACCGTCGAGCATTCCGACGATGCCCATCAACGTGGATTTGCCCGCGCCGGAAGGGCCCATGATAGTGATGAATTCGCCCTCGCGAATGTCCAGGTTGATGCGGCGCAGCACCCACGTTTTCCCTGCTCCTGATTCATAGAACTTTTCGACGTCGATCATTCGAATCACGTGTCATCTCCCCGAACCGGAAACCGCCGATTTGTACCGATTAGAACGCGCCGCCATTATTTGTTTTCAATAACTTACACCCATTTCTAATCCCGTGCTGTACCGATTAGAAATGCAATTCGTCACGCCAATTTACGCGCCTACATCATTCATAGCGCAGCGCAATCATCGGGTCAACTCGCATCGCGCGACGCGCGGGAATGTAACACGCGGCAAGGGCGACGAGCGCCAAAATAATCGAGACACCCACGAAAGTCGCCGGGTCATTCGGCAGCACGCCGTAAAGGAATCGCGTGAGCAGCCTGCTCAGTGCGAGCGCGCCCACAATTCCCAATCCAATACCACTGAGCACCAACTTCAGCGCATCGCGAACAATCATTTTCATCACATCGGCGCGCTGCGCTCCAAGGGCCAGCCGGATTCCGATTTCCGAGGTTCTCTGGACCACCGAATACGCCATCAGCCCGTAAAGGCCGATCACCGAGAGCAGCAGAGCGCTTGCCGCGAAAATTCCCAACAGCACGGTTCGGAAACGCGGATCACTCACCGAGGTTGCTATGTTTTCCTGCATGGTGCGGAAATTCACCAAAGGTTGATTTGGATTCAAGTCGTGCACGGCGCTCCGAAGCGCAGACACCTCGGAATGCGGATCGCTTGAGGTGCGCAACACCAGAGACATTGTAAAAATGGGCAGCATGGCATTGGCCTGGCGATAGGGAACATACATTTCCGCGCTGGCTTCGCTTGCCAGGGTTTGTTTCATATCGCCAACGACTCCGACGATTTCCATCAAGGGAACTTCCTTGTTGGGAATCGCGCCCAGTTGAACTCTTTTCCCCAGCGGCGACTCTCCGGGAAAATACTGCTTGGCCATGCTCTCATTCACTACCACGACGTAGGGACCGCGGTCCGTGTCTGAATCTCGCAGCAGCCTCCCGGCAAGCAAGGGCACGCGTAACGCTCGCAAATATCCTGAACTTATCGGGCGGTAACCGATGAGAATGTAATCATGTGGACTTTTGGGCGGACGCCCTTGAATGTTGAAATGAATAAGGGATCCGTTTCCGGTCACGGGGAGAATCACCGCCGCTCCCGCTGATGTGACGCCCGGCAGGGTTCGCGCGCGCGCCAGCAACTGGTCGAAAAACTCCATTCGTGGCGCCGATTGCGCATACGCCTTTGGCGATAACGGCACGTCGGCCAGCAGCAGATGCGCAGGCTGAAAACCAGGCTGCACGTCTTGTAGGCGCGCGAAACTGCGAATCAGCAATCCCGCGCCAATCAGCAAGAGCAAAGCCAGCGCAACTTCTGTGACCACCAGGGTGTTTCGGATACGATGGCGGCCTGCTCCTCCGATTGAACCGCGCGCAGCATCACTCAGGGCGGGACGAATGTCGAACTTCAGGGTCTGCAAGGCCGGCACCAGCCCAAACAGCACGCCCGTCGCGAGCGCCACAATTGCTGTGAATGCCAGCACGTGCCCATCCATTCCGATCTTGCCAACATTTGGCAAGCTTGACGGCGCGAGGCTGAGCAACGGTTCCATAATCAGCCAAGCCAACAGCAGTCCTAAACCCGCGCCAGCGAGCGCCAGAAGAAGGCTCTCCGTCAGGAGCTGCCGAACAATTCGCAGGCGGGTTGCACCGAGAGCCGTGCGCACCGCAATTTCGTGTTGCCGCGAGGCCGCCCGCGCCAGCAGCAGATTTGCGATGTTTCCGCATGCAATCAACAGCACCAGGCCGACGGCGCCGAGCAGAACCAACAGCGCGGGACGCACGTTTTGCACCAGAAGATCCTGGAATCCGCTCACATGAGCACCCATACCCGTATCGTAGAGGGGATACTGTTTGTCCAGGCGTTGCGCAATGGTGGCCATTTCGGCGCGGGCCTGTTCAAACGTGACATTTGGCCGCAGTCTTCCGATGGCTATGATCCCAGGGTGCCAGTTGCGATCATCGGGCAATCCGTGCGCCCACGGAGCAAACGGCACAATCACATCGGCCGGCACGATAATTTGGAAGTCCGGCGGGAGAATCCCCGTCACGGTGTACCGCTGGTCATCGAGAGTAATGCTTCTTCCCACGATGTTTGACGCGCCCCCGAAATTCCTCTGCCAGAAGCTGTAGCTCAGCAGGACAACCGGCGGGCCGCCGTACCGGTCTTCCTCAGTGGTGAACGTGTGCCCTGCGAGCGCGTTCACGCCCAAGAGTGGGAACAGTGTAGCTGTAGCCATTTCTGCTTTGAGTCTTTCCGGATCGCCCTGCCCGGTCAGGTTCATGAAGTCAATATGCAGGGCGGCGAGGCCGGTCAGCGATTTGGCTTGATCGCGAAAATCCAGATAGTTTTGATACGACGGACCAAGCGACGGAAATGACGGAAGACTCTCCGTTACCAAACACAGCTTTCCTGGATCGCGGAAGGGAAGAGGACGCAGCAGAATAGCATTCACTACAGTGAAAAGAGCAGTATTGGCGCCTATGCCCAATGCGAGAGTAAGGATGGCGACGGTAGTAAAGCCGGGTGATTTGGCCAGCATGCGCACGGCATATCGAATGTCTTGCAGCAGCGTATTCATCGCTCGCCCGGCCTTCCTGGCATATTTTTCATCACATTCACCATGTTTTTTTCACTCATATCTCAGCGCGACCATCGGGTCAACGCGCATCGCGCGCCGCGCGGGAAGATAACACGCGAGCATCGCGACAATGGTCAGCACAATTGACACGCCGACAAACGTGATTGGATCCGTGGCGCTGACGCCGAAAAGCAAACTCGCGATCAATCTCGTCAACGCCAGCGACGCAATAATGCCAATAGCGACGCCGGCCAGCGCCAGCTTGAGTCCTTGAGTTAGCATGAGACGGAGCACCTGAGTCGGATCGGCGCCGAGCGCCATGCGAATGCCGATTTCGTGAGCGCGCTGGGTGACGGAGTACGAAATCACGCCGTAGATTCCCACGATAGCCAGCAGCAATCCGAGCGCACCGAATGCGCCAAGAAGAAAACTCTGGAAGCGCGGGGAAGCATTCGATTCGGCCACGAGCTGATCCATCGTCTTGATATTCGTAATGGGCTGATCTTTTTGGAGAGACCAAACGCGCTGCTTGACCGCATTCGTCACAGATCGCGGATCCGTTTTCGTGTGAAGAATCAAAGCGACGCCGCCGCTGGTGAAGCGTGCCTGACCGTATGGTGTGTAGAGTTCCGGCTGGGGTCTTTCGCCGGCACCCTGGTCGCGCGTGTCGCCGACGACGCCCACAATTTCAGCATGCGGAGTCCGTAGCGAAGATCGTGCAATAAAGTGGTCATCGTTCATCTCCGTACGAAGCGAAGACCTCACGGTCGACGCAAAAGGCGCGCCGGGATGTGAGCTACAAAGCGAGAGCGAGCCAGCTGTTATTCCGGTTTTTGCGGCGGCTCGAATTTCGAATCATCAACCGGGACGTTGTCCTTTACATCCTTAATTACGAACGAGGAGGACTGTCCCGTCCTCGACCATGTCGTTTTGTACGGCACATTCACGCCATCGACCGGCTTGTAATCCGCGTAGTCGGCTTCAATCCCTAACGCGCCGAAAATCGTTCTGTCGCGCATCATGCGCCGCACCAGCAGACCGGACTGCTCGTCGAAAAACAGCAACTCGATAATGCCGTCCGGCGCCTTCGCTTGCATGATGTAAGTTGTCTCGTCGCCGATCTTGGCTTGGCCTCGGACGCGCTTACCCGTGTAGTTCTTGAGCGCGGCCACGGGATTCACTTCCGCCTCACGGCGCAAAACGATCGCGTGAAGTTGCTCTGCATCGTGCGTTCCGCGGCTCGATGCGACCCAGGCGCGCGTCCCGTCAAACCCTGCCGTCACGGTGCCTTGCGGAAGCGTCGTCACTTGATACATTTTGCCGGGAGTTTTTTCGTAGGCTTCGACTGGGTAGCTCTTGCCGTCGCTGTCGGTTTCTTCGAGATGAATGGCTCGCGAGCTAACTTTGTTCAGCGCATCTTCGGTTCCGATGGCTTGCGCGTATTTATCGACAATCGCGTCAGCCGTGGGAAGTGTCTGTGCACCTTCAGCAGGCCGGATGAACTCCGGCGCTACAGCCCCTGCCGCCAATGCGGGAAGGCCCACCGGCTGCGCATGCCCCTGATGGCATGTATAGCAGCTGACTTCGGCGCGCCCGTCGAAATTGTTCTTATTGATGGCGAAAAGCATCGTCATCATTTTGCGAGCGGTTTCTTTTTCGGGTTTCGCGTCTTTTTCAAACGGGTTCACGTGGCAATAATCGCACTTCACTCCGAGCGCCGTGGTTATATAACGCATTCCAGGCACAAGGTCGGAGGCGGGAATGTCGTTCAGCACCTTAATGTTCTTGTAATATTGCCCGGCAGTCTTGTCTTTGGGCGCCTGTTCAGACTGCGCGCCCAGTCCGACGGCAAGCGCGAGAACCACCGCCGACGCAATCAATGTAGGATTGATGAGTTCGCGAACCGCCGCACTCAATTTTTGCAAAATACCATGCATCACATCCTCCCGGAATTCAGATTCTTGAAATTGGCCCCCGCCTGACTTTATAAGCGAGGCGACACGGCCAGTTCAGGCTCCCCGATTCTACTCGCGTTGCGATTTTCTGTGCAGTGTTCAATGCTCCGAGCTGGGACGGAACACGCGACCACGCCAAAATAATTCAGGCGGTCCGAATTCTGGATACCTGGAAGAGGATTCAGCAGAACAGACTGTACCCAACTGAATACTGAGGCGCTTCCGCCGATGTCAAGGCTAAGCGTCAGCACAGCGACGATGGTGAATCCGGGATTCTTCAGCAATATGCGAATCCCGTAACGCAGGTCTTGCAGCAGGTTGCCCATCGCCAATCTCCTATTCGTAACGCAGAGCTATCATCGGGTCGATGCGCATCGCGCGGCGCGTCGGAATGTAGGACGCCAGTAATGCCACGGCTGACAGCACCACCGCCACAATCACAAAGGTGAGCGGATCGGTGGCCTTCACATCGAAGAGCAGGCTCGAAATCAGCTGAGTGGCCGCAAGGGACAACCCAATGCCAATCACCACGGCGATTGCCGCCAACCGCGCGCTTTCGCCGAGAATCATTCGCAGCACATCGCTGCGCTGCGCGCCGAGAGCGATGCGAACGCCGATCTCCTGTGTGCGCCGCGTCACGGACTGCGCCACGAGCCCATAGATGCCCACCGCCGCGAGCAACAATGCAGCGCCGGCGAAAACTCCCGCGAGCAAAAGCAGAAATCGCCGCTGGGCCATCCAGCCGCCGAGCGCCTGCGTGAAGGTGGTGAATTCCAGCGACACGGTCGGATCCAGCTGATGGAAAATTGAGCGGACGGAGGGAATGATCGCGGTCGGCGGAAGCGTCGTACGGAAAACAATCGCCGGGGATGAGTTGGGAGGCAAGCCGCGCTGCCGATAATCGACAAAAATCACGGGACTGGCCGGCTGGTCCAGGCCATCGGCGCGAATGTCGCCGACGATGCCGACAATTGTGAGCGGCTTCATGATCCCATCCATGTTGCCGAAGAAAATTTGCTGACCAATGGGATCAGAGTGCGGCCATCTATCGCGCGCCAGATTTTCCGTAATCACCGCGACATTAGGAGTATCGGGGCCGTCCTGCGTACTAAACATGCGCCCCCGAAGAAGCGGGATCCCGGAGGACTGGAAAAATCCGGCGCTGGCGACGGCATATTCGGCCGAGCCGGTCTGATTTGGATCCAGCCACATGGGCCGCAACGCATCGATACTCGAGGGCAGGGCGCGGCCGTTGAGAAGTATAAAAAGCCCGTTCGGAAATCCGGCGGCGTCGGCAATGGGAAGAGCGCCAGTTATCCCCGC
>DASZCH010000046.1:0-1848 GCA_035943235.1 Candidatus Acidiferrales bacterium | reverse complement strand
GATCAAGCATGAAGCCTCAGTTTGCTATCGCCTGCTGCGGTATTTAAACTCGGCCGCCTTCGGTATTCGCAACGAAGTGCATTCCATACGTCACGCGCTGACTCTTCTGGGAGAGCGCGAGGTCCGCCGCTGGATACGGCTGGTCGTGACTCTAACAGTCGCTGAGAACCGATCCAGTGAATTGCTGAATGCTGCCATGACACGCGCGAGATTTTGCGAGCTTATCTCTCCGCGGGTCCCGCACGGAGACTCCGATCTGTTCCTTATGGGACTGTTGTCTATGATCGATGCCATTCTCGAATTGCCGATGGTGACCATCCTGGAAAATATTCCTCTCGATCACGAAACCAAGTCTGTTTTGCTCGGCGCGAACAGTAAACTTCGGCCGCTGTATCAGCTCATGATCGCCCGTGAATCGGGCGATTGGGATGCAACCGCCGATCATGCTCGCCAGCTCGGACTGGGCGAGAGCGAAATCGCCGAAGCCTATTGGCAGGCAATGCAGTGGGTCCGGGAAATCAATGCTGTGTGATGCGGTTCGCTGTTTCTCCACGTACTGTGACTTCTGTGTAAAACTCAGGTGAGTTAGGACTTGCATCCCGTAACCCGGAGCAGTACCATTGTTTTGTTCCCAGCGGCCATGCCCCCTTGGCAGGCCTCCCGCGCCCAACGGCTCCAGGCGCTTAAGGACACAGTTCAATAAAGAGTTCCTACCGCGATGGGTTTTTCTGCACGATTTGTGCATCTACGCGACGCTAGCCACCCAGTGGCGGTGAGAATGGGGCAGGAAACGGGTCCCCTGCGGGCGGACTAAAGTTATTTAGGACAAAAAACAATATGAATGCAGGACAAGGACGCCCCTCCGGTGGTGGAGGAGGGAGAAACAGGCGGCGGCGCGGTCGGCGCCCCAGAGGCGGAAATCCGTCTAATCGGCATGGACGCGATCAACACAGCGGAGTTTTCACCGGTCCCATGGACCACAGTTACCGTGCCGCGTTGGCAGGCGGCAACAACGGTTCGCGCCCAGGTCGCCCACGTCCGGGCTTTGCGCCCAGCTACTCGCAGGCCGATCCCGAACCGCTGCCCATGCGCGAAGACGCTGCTTCTCGCATCTTCGGCTTTGTCGACGATCTTTTCTTTCAGGCCAAAATTCAGGAAACCGCGCGCAAGCTGAATGTGAAAGTCGAATTCGTCAAGTCCGAACAGGACTTTCTCGAGCGCGTCAAGCTTAATGGCGAGGAAAAACCGTCACTGGTTATCGTTGACCTGAACATCTCGAGTGTCAAACCGCTGAGCCTCGTTCCCAAGCTCAAGAGCAAGCTGAAGAAGACGTCCGTCATTGGCTTTCTCTCTCACGTGCAAGGCGATCTGAAGCAGAAAGCGCACGAAGTCGGTTGCGACATGGTGCTGCCGCGTTCCGCTTTCTCCCAGAACCTGCCACAATTGCTGCGAAGGCACGGCGCTGCGAACGAAGTAGCCGAGTGATTCGAGCGGGAAAGCTGAAAAGCTGACTGTGCGCGGGCGGGGCTCCCTCTCATTTGAAATCAGCTGGGGAAGTGAAAATGCACATCCTGACGCGAGCTGATGGCGATCCCATCAACCGTAGCAGGTTTGAAGCGCCAACCTCTTAACGTAGCCACAACCTTCTGATCAATTTCCTGCTTCAACGATTGCAATACACGTGTGTCAGTCACGTTACCTTGCACATCAATGGTGACCTCTACCACGACATCTCCACGGACATCATCCAACTGCCAAGGAAAAATCACCGGATCAGGGAAAATCAGCGGCAGCGCGGGCAGAGCTTCGGTTCCAGTCGCTGGGCCGTGATCGAAGGATCCATTGGGA
>DASZCH010000045.1:0-4182 GCA_035943235.1 Candidatus Acidiferrales bacterium | reverse complement strand
CGCCTGCGCGCTGATATCCATGATGGCCCGGAGCTAAGCTCCAATCAGAGGTCTGATACATTGATGCAAGACCGCTCACCACCAACTCGTCAAAATCTTCTTGCTACGCACGGCCGGACCATACATAGGGTCAAGAGAGAGAGAGCAGAACTGACACCCTGTCATCGTGGGTCGAGGAGGAAAACTCTTCACGATGCATGCTGGTCGGCGCGGCTATTGTCGGCGTGGCTATTGTCAGTGCGGCCGTCCCCCCCGATGTTCGCTTTTTTCGACGATTCTTGGCCTGGTGTGGTCGCTCGTTCGAAACCTTCTACATTTTTGCCGTCGGCGTTTGCTGCAATTGGTGTCATCGCATCAGCTGCTTTCGAAGTGGCATCCTCAACCAGACCCTCTATTTTGCTTGTTGCAAGGCCGTCCTGGCATTCGACGATCGAGCTGGGATGTTCCTCTAGCTGTCCCAATTTTGAACGGAAACGACTTTCGAGGTCGCCGAGACGCATGGCTATCTCAGTTGAGCTCGTGCTCACTGTTTTGAGCCGCTTGACGAAGAAACCGATGAGGGTTCCTAGGTCTTTCAGTGCTTTTTCTCCAAGCGCCTGACGCGGAAACAATTCCTCCACGCGTTGTTGAGTATTGATGACACGGGAGCTGATGGCTTCAATAGAATTATGAGTGTCTTGCTCTCGCAAAGTAGCTCCATCAGTTGTTTGCTTAATCAGCGAAAGCCGATCGCTTACTTCCCTTAGATTTTGCTCGAGTCCCGCCACTTGAGCGGCGATTCGCTCAGTCAGTTCTAAGGATTGCTTCTGAGTTCCCGCCATCTGGGTCACGGTCTCATCGGCGCGCTCTTCCAATCTCGCAAGGCGGACATCTAAATTCTCAGTTCCTGCAATCTGGGTCGCCGTTTCATCGGCGCGCTCTTCCAATCGCGCCAGGCGGACATCCAAATCCTGGATTTCTGCAATCCGCGTTGCAGTCTTATCGGCGCGCTGTTCTAACTTCCCAAGGCGGGCATCCAATTGTTTGGTTTCCGCAATCTGCGTTGCGGTTTCCTCGGCACGCTCTTCCAATCGCACAAGCCGGGCATCCAAATTCTCGGTATAGGTTGCAGTTGCATCGAGGTGTTGTTCTAACCTCGCAAGGCGGACTTCCGAATTCTGCGCATCTGCAAGATGGGTCGCTGTTTCGTCAGCGCGCTCTTCCAATGTCGCAAGCCGGACATTGAAATCCTTGATCGTCAAATTGATTGTCTTGATAACTGAGAAAATGTTGTCGCGGATTGTTTTGATCGTCGCCGCTTGAGCGGCATCGATTGAACGCTGGAACTCGAGCCTAAAAGCCGCGAGGTTGCGCTCGGAATCGGCGGATTTGGCGTAATTTCGGCGAGATATGATTATGGCCGCGCAGGCGACAATCACTACAACGAGTGCAAGGCCCAATCGCAGGGCGAAATCGCTCAACGCCTACCTCTTACGTCGCGTGATTCACTTTAAAGTTTAGCACAATCCTAAGCAAAATGGTGGGATGAAGGCGCCGGCCTCGATGGCCAATGCGGCATCGAGGTAACTTCTGGTACCAACTCAAAATGATGGTCGCGCAGGCAGAATGCGCCGGTTCACCCGTACATTTTTACACAATGTAGAAAGGCAGTCGAAGTAGTTACCTATTAGGTTTGAGGCTGCAAACAGACCGGCATCGGCTGAAAGCTGGTCCGGTACCAATGAGTAGACCCGAGCCTTCGGACAACGTCGTCAATACAGACTACGCCACAAGGGGTCCAAGCGAATTCTACCGCCATACCAGGGCGGGCGCCGCTGAAGGCGCGGACTCCTCTCCCAGGGGCGATTTTATCGCGCGCAACCTACCCGAAGGTTCGGGTGGTTCGCCTCAGGCTTTGGCATTGCCTTGGTGGTCGGACTCGTAATGGGGTGGTTAATTATTGCTCAGTTTCCATCCCTGTTTGGCAAGACGTCTGGATCCAGCGCAAAGCCGAGCGAGTTCACGGCGCGATTTGATAATCAAAAATTGCCAGAAAGCAATGAATTCGGCCGCCACTGGACTTCCGATCGCGCCAGCGGGTCCGCGTGTAACTCAATCGCCGAACGCCGGCGTTCCGATTGCGCCCAGCGGTGCGCAAGGCGCTAACGGCGCGCCGGAGCGTCTGGCGACCCTCGGTGGCGCCAACGAGCCTGCTCCGACCGTCCGCGGCGTCACCGACACTGAAATTCGGTTTGGAATTTCGGCTCCATTCTCCGGCCGCGCCAAGGAGCTCGGCCAGAATATGAAGCTCGGTATCGAAGCGGCATTCAACGCGGTCAACGCAAGTGGCGGAGTACACGGCCGTCAGCTTCGACTTGTCGCAGCAGACGACGGCTACGAGCCTGCGCGAACCGCCATTACAACGAAGCAGCTCCTTGAAAAAGATCAGATTTTTGGATTTATCGGCAATGTCGGGACGCCAACGGCGGTAGTCGCATTGCCGTGTGCGCTCGATCACAGGATGCTGTTTTTCGGAGCGTTCACTGGCGCCGGTCTGCTCAGGAGCGATCCGCCCGACCGTGATGTATTCAACTACCGCGCCAGCTACGCCGAAGAAACTGCCGCCATAGCGAACTATCTGGTGAAAGTGAAGCGGCTCGCCCCGGAGCAGATTGCCGTCTTTGCTCAGCAGGATGCGTACGGCGATGCCGGCTTCGCCGGTGTGGAAAAGGCTATTCGTTCATTGCGGGGCGGTAACGAAAGCCAAATTTTGCGGCTCGGTTACCAGCGCAACACCGTGGATGTGGACGACGCCGTCGCACAACTGCAACAAGCCCAGCAACAACGGAGTCAGCTGCCGATAAAAGCAGTGATCATGGTTCCTGCCTATCGGGCCGCGGCTAAATTTATCGAAAAGACCCGCGATCGCTACCCGGACATGATCTACACCAGCGTCTCGTTCGTCGGCAGTACCGCGCTGGCGAACGAGTTGATGCTGCTGGGGAAAAAGTATGCAGCCGGGGTCATCGTCAGGCAGGTCGTGCCGGCGCTCGAGGGTCACTCATCGTTGGTGCTGGATTACAAATCCGCACTCGCCAAATACTTTCCGGGCGAGGCGCCAGACTACGTATCTCTCGAAGGTTATGTGGACGCCACGGTGTTGATTGCAGCGCTGAAACAGAATGGCCCTGCGCTCGACACCAAGAAATTAGTGGCGACCCTTGAAAATCTTCGCGATCTCGATATTGGGCTCGGAACGCCGATGACCTTCAGCCGGTCCGAGCACCAAGGTGTGCACAAGGTGTGGGGTACACAGCTCGACGCGGAAGGGCGCTATCAACCCTTTGATTTGCAGTAGCTGGGAGCTTCATCGACTCCGATGTCGCAAATTTGTCGGTGGAGCGCGATATGGATCTCCTAACCATCGGTGCCAGTTCGGCTGCCCTTATTTTTGGTGCTGCAATTGGCTGGCTGCTCGCTCGGTCGCGTTTCACAAGGATTCTTGAGCGTCGCGTCAACAGACAGCTATCTGAGTCAGTGCAATTTGATGCCGTGCCGCGTTTGACACGAGAGCCGGACCTAACATTATCGGGCGAACCGACGCGCGAAACGCTGGTGCCGTCGGCGTGGATGCAGCGCTCCACTGATGGCTCGATCGGCGGCCGATTTCTCCAACTTCGCCACTGTCAGGAAAGTTAGCTCAGGAAAAGTTAGTCAACCTTAGCCGTGAATGAGGCTGACGATCAGCGCCGTAAGGGCGAACACGCCCCCAACACCACCGAGTATCACGACCAGCCAAATGGCCCAGCTGCGGTCGTGCTGAACAACCTCAAAGGTTAGATCGGGGAAGTTGTGCCCCGCCATAGGACATACCTCAAACGATTGAGGATTTGACACGTCGTCTGCCCGAAAACTTACGGATGTTCAAGACTGAAGATATTCCGTTACGCCGCACAGGTCCGGAAGCCGGCGAATACGTCATTTCGATCGGGTGGAAAGAAATTCCGGAACGTCGGCCGCGCCAGCCGCGCGCTTGTCGCCCAGGCGCCGCCGCGCAATACCTTTCGCGCGCCGAACCAGGGCTGCGAATAATCGCTATAGGGATCCGGAGAAAATCCTGGAAATGGCGTGAAGTCCGAGGCGGTCCATTCCCAGACATTACCGACCATTTGCCGGCAACCAAAGGCGCTGTTGCCGCGCGGG
>DASZCH010000044.1:0-7425 GCA_035943235.1 Candidatus Acidiferrales bacterium | reverse complement strand
CCGCGAGGCGCGCGAAATATGGTTCGCGCAGGTCAACCATGTCGAAGTTCGGCTGTTCGGTTTTTTCTTCAGTCTCAGGCGGGTGCTTGATTAATTTGGCTATACGTTTCTCGATGTCCTTCGTGACTTCGGGAAGGGCGGGCGCGCCGTCAGGTCCGGAAAATTTTAAGCCATTGTACGCCGCGGGATTGTGGCTGGCGGTGATGTTGATGGCGCCTTGAGTTTTGCGGCGGCGTATTTCAAAAGCGATTGCTGGCGTGGGAGTTTTGCCACAGAAAAGCACAGGGCAGCCGTCATTGACTAAAACGGTGGCGGCGGCGCGGGCGAATTCAGGAGAAAAGAAACGCGTATCGTGGCCGACGAGGAGCGTGGGACTCTTTGAGAGGCTGCGAACGTGAGCGGCGATGGCGGCGGATGCGACGCGGACGCCGTCAAAGGTGAAATCGTCAGCGATGATGCCTCGCCAACCGGAAGTGCCGAAATGGATGGGGTTGCTCGTCATGCGCACAACATTGTATCTTGCCGCGCGAGGACGAGGCATCAGGAAATGCGCCCAGGAGCAGAAATAATTTGCAGGTGAGAAGAGGAACAGTATGACGGGCAAGATTGTGGTGCTGGTGACGTTCGGGTCGGCGCGGGAAGCGAGGAGAGTGGCACGGGCGGTGGTGGACGCTCGGTTGGCGGCGTGCGCGAATATTGTGGCGAGCCCGGTGAAGTCAATTTACCGGTGGAAAGGCAAAGTGGAGACGGCGAGCGAAGTGTTGGTGGTGATTAAGAGCACGCAGCGACGATTTCCGGCGCTCGAGCGGGAGATTCGGAGGTTGCACAGTTACGAAGTGCCGGAGATTGTTGCGTTGCCGATTGTGGCGGGGTCGAAGGCGTATCTGGAGTGGATTGAGGAGGCGGTGCGGGATGGGGGAGGCAAGGATGCGAGAGGCAGCTAGATTTTTGAGAGAGCGTGGTCGAGGTCGGCGATTAGGTCTTCGACATCTTCGATGCCGACGGAGAGGCGGATCAGGCCGTCGGCGATGCCGATTTGCCGGCGAACGTCGGCGGGGATAGAAGCGTGGGTCATTGAAGCGGGATGAGAGATGAGGGTCTCGACGCCGCCGAGGCTCTCGGCGAGGGAGCAGAGCTTCACATGATTGAGCAAGTTGCGTGCCGAATCGAGGCTGCCAACGTCGAAAGAGAGCATGGCGCCGAAGCCGCGCTGCTGTTTTTTGGCGATGGCGTGTTGAGGATGCGACGCGAGGCCAGGATAGATGACGCTTTTCACTTTGGAATGGGATTCGAGGAAGTCGGCGATAGCCATGCCGTTGGCGTTGTGACGATCCATGCGCACGGCTAACGTCTTGATTCCGCGAGAGACAAGGAAGCAGTCCATGGGAGCGAGGCCAGCTCCGGCGGAGCGCTGAAGAAAATACATTTTCTCGGCGTCTTCCTGGCGCGCGAGGATCGCGGCACCGGCGATGCAATCACTGTGGCCGTTGAGATACTTGGTCATGGAATGGACGACGATGTGCGCGCCGAGGGCAAGCGGTTGCTGGAGATAAGGGCTGAGGAAAGTGTTGTCCACTACCATTGTAAGATTCTTATCGCGAGCGAGTGCGGCGATAGCGGCGAGATCCGTGACAATCATCGTGGGATTCGTCGGCGTCTCGACGTAAATCATTTTGGTGGATGGACGGAGAGCTTTCTGGACCTGTTCCAGACACGAAGTGTCAATGAAACTGAATTCCATCCCGAGCTGGACGAGGAATTGCGTGGTGAGACGGTAAACGCCGCCGTAAACGGCGCGGGAAAGAATGGCGTGGTCTCCGGGCCGGAGCAAACGAAAGACCGAATCGATGGCAGCCATGCCGGAAGTGAATACGTAGGCGGCGATTCCTCCTTCGAGTTTGGCGACGGTGCGTTCGAGGGCTTTGCGATTGGGGTGGTTCGTGCGCGCGTAGTCGAAACCCTTGTTTTTGCCGAGGGCTTCCTGGACATAGGTGGAGGTTTGGTAGATCGGAGCGACGATGGAGCCGGTGGAGGGGTCGGGCTCCTGGCCCACGTGAATCGCGTCCGTTGAAAATCCCATCGTCAGTCTCCTTGAGCCTCACGACGCGTAGGTTGGTCGCGGTGAGCGGGCCATCAAATTGCGGATTGAAGGTAACGCAGAGGATGCGCGGCAGTCAATTGGACTGTGAGCTGTACGGCGAGCCCGAAAATGGCGAGACGTCTTTTTTCAGAGGCAGGTTGGCACGGATGGTCGAGCAGGCGTCGCTACGGGGAGTTGCGCGTTGGACGCGCGGCAACTGTGCCCGGTCCGAAGAGGCATCGGGCCGGCCGCTACGTAGACCAAAGGCGCTAGCGACAAGTTCAAAAGCATCGCGCGGTGAATTTGGAGGCATCGAAATGGGAAGGCCGCCAATGATAGAATGAGCGAGACAGGTGGACATTCGAGCGTGAGTATATTTGTGTCGAGCGAGGGGAAGCGTTGCGAAGAGCGGCCATAAAAGTGATGGGCGGGCTGATGGTTGTCATGTTCGCGGGTGTGACGCTGGGGCGGATCCCGTCAAACAACGCAGGGCGGATGGCGGGTAAAGAGAATCCGGTGAGCGCGATACAGATCTCTGTCACCGGAGGCGAGCACAACAAGCCCATCGATAACGCCAGCGTTTACGTTCGCTACGATGAACCGCGTTTCCTTCTTCATCCGAGGCATATCGAATTGGATTTGAAGACCGACCAAGCAGGAATCGCGAAGGTCAACGACGTGCCGCGCGTGAAAATATTGATTCAAGTGGTGAAAGACGGGTGGAAGCCATTTGGACAGTACTACGTGCTAGAAAAGGAACAAGAAAAGATCGAGATTCACATGAAGCCGCCGGCACATTGGTACTGAACCTGCGGTGAGAATGCTATTTCGGTTACGGAGATTTTTTGATCGAATCGTAACGCCCCTTCACGAGGAAGTTTCCACCGAAACGACTCAAGTGATTACCTTAAATTTTGAGGGGAAGATGCCCTAGTTTAGTGCAAAGAGCATTAGAGGGCTGAATCGTGCGCGGTTAGCCGCGCACGCGCGAATTTTTCCACAAGGTTTTCAACATAACTGTTGAAAACTTTTCAGCGGCAACGAATTTGATGCGGATGTTCGCTGGGATTGAATGCGAAGTTCTTTGAAATGCCGAAAAGCTTTTGATGCCGTCGCGAAAAAATGATTTAGGTGGGCAACGGGTCAGTTTGAGTCTCGACTCTTTTTGTCAGGATTAAGAAAATTCAAACTGACCCACCACTTTTAGGTGGCTCACAAGGAAAGTTGTTAAGTGCCGTGATATGATGCCCGGAAATAACGATCATGCTTCGCAATGAAACAGCTTATTGTCAATGCGGACGACTTCGGTTACACGCGCGGAGTGAATGCCGGAATAGTGCGAGGGTTTCGCGAGGGGATCGTCACGAGCGCGACGATCATGGCCAATGGCGAAGCGTTTGAAGACGCAATCGAGTGCGCGAAAGCCAATCCGAGACTGGGAGTTGGCTGCCACCTGGTGCTGGTAGGCGGGAAATGTGTCGCCGCAAGGAAGCGGGTAATCTCACTGGTTGATTCAGAAGGGCGGTTGCCGGCGTCGCTGCCGTCGCTTCTCTCAAAACTATCCACAGGTTCGATTCGCACGGAAGCGATCGAGGAGGAGCTTCGAGCACAGGTGGAGCGCGTAGTGGCCTCTGGATTGCGACCGACGCATTTTGATTCGCACAAACACACGCATGCGCATCCAAAAGTGATGGAAGTAGTAGTGAAGATTGGGGAGGAATTCAAAGTCAGGCGGATTCGAAAGCCGTTTGAGGATCGCAGGGAGTTATTGTGGCCGCGGTTCAAGGGCGGAGCCAGTTCGTGGAGGCAAGGGTTTGTGGCGCTGATGGCGGGTGTCAACGAGCCTGCTTTCCGAAAGTTGGCGGGTTCGCATGGAATGTACATGCCGGACCATTTTAAGGGTGTCGCGGCGACGGGAAGGTTGAATCGGGAGGCAATTCTGTCGATGATAGGGGCGATGCGTGATGGCGTGACTGAGCTGATGTGCCATCCGGGTGAATATGATGAGGATTTGCAGCAAGCCGCGACTCGGTTGAAGCGCGAGCGGGAGACGGAATTGGAAGGACTAACGGACTCAGATGTGCGGGCGGCGGTACGCGAGAACGACGTCCGCTTGATGGATTTCCGAGGGTTGGACTGACAAGATGCGAGAAGCAGAAGCTGGTATGCCTAAATATTCCATCGTTATCCCGGTGCTGAATGAGGAAGGTTCGCTCCGGGAGCTTCACAGGCAGCTGTCTGAGGTGATGAAGGGCCGGTTCGAGCCGGTGGAATTTGTTTTTGTCGACGACCATAGCTCGGATTCGACGCCGGAAATTCTTGCAGAGCTTGCGGAAGTGGATCGCCGGGTGATTACGCTGCGGCTGAAGCGGAAGTACGGACAGACGGTGGCGTTGGCGGCGGGCTTCGATCACGCCACGGGCGACATTATTATATCGATGGATGGCGACTTACAGCACGATCCGGGCGATATTCCAGCAATGGTTGAAGCGCTGGAAGCGACGGATTCGGATATTGTGAGCGGATGGCGGCAGAAACGGGTGGATAACTTCTTTTTCCGGCGGATACCTTCAAGAGTGGCGAATTGGTTGATGGCGAAGCTTTCCGGAGTGAATATTCACGATTTTGGGACGACGTTTAAGGTGTATCGGCGCGAAACCATTAAAGATGTACGTTTGTACGGTGAACTACACCGATTTATTCCGGCGCTGGCTTCGTTGAATGGCGCGAAAGTGATTGAGGTGCCGATCCACAACGTACCGCGACCTCAGGGGAAGTCGCATTATGGGATTTCTCGCACCTCGCGGGTGTTCTTCGACTTAATCACGATTCGGTTCCTGCTGCGGTACATGCTGAGGCCGCTGCACTTTTTTGGGCCGGCGGGAATGATCAGTTTTCTGGCGGGATGTGGCATTCTCGGATTCTTGTTTTTCGATAAAGTGTTAACTGGCGCGGAGATATTCGTTCTGCATGGGCCGTTATTGATATTGGGGATGCTGTTGTCGCTCTTCGGGCTTCAATTTTTGGCCGTTGGGTTGGTTGGTGAGTTGATGATGCGGAATTACTTCGAAGCTCACCAGAAGCCGGTCTACCGGCTCGAGCGGGCTGCGGGATCGCGACGATTCACGGACGTACGAGGGTAGCTCGCCCGATTGCGCGAGTGGTGGGAATCTGATAACAATAGACTATCAGCCTACATAGAGGTGCCGCGGAAGCTGGCGTGTGATTGCGCAAGCTGGGGGCGCTGCAGCAAGCGCTTCCTTCCGGAAATTTGAACGAAACGATATGGAGGACAGATATGCAAAAAAGAAGAACTATTTCTAATGTCGGTTGGCGAACAATTGTGAGGGCCGGCGTTGTGGCGTTGCTCACACTGACCTTCATGGCGGCGGTCCAAGCGGGCGGCGATGTTTGGAAAACGAAGCCTTTCCAGCAGTGGACGCAGAATGACGTGAAGCAAATTTTGCAGAATTCTCCTTGGGTGAAGGTTGAGCTTGTTCCCGCGGAATGGCACACGACGCCAGGAATGAATCAAGCGCCATCGGTAGGATCGGCATCTTCCGCTGGAATGGGATCTCCACAAGTGGAGGCCACTAGAGCGAACGCAGGGAGGCCTGGCGAGCAGCCTATGGGGACTCCGCCGGGACAGGCTTCTTATTCCGTACGTTGGAACTCCTCGCGCACAGTGCGAGAGGCCCTGGTTCGGGAGGCGGAACTGAGCGGGCGGATGAAAGATTCCGAGGCAGCGCAGTATTTAAATGCACCGATGAATGATTATGAAGTTGCGGTTCTGGGGCCGGACATGACACCGTTCGGCGGCGTCTCTGAAGATGACTTCAAGGCTAAAGCATATCTCCGCGGGAAGCAATCGCGGGTCCAGGTTAATCCGACGAAGGTCGAAATGGTGCGAAGTCCGGATGGCCGAGTGATGGTAGTCGTGTTTACGTTTCCCCGGAAGACAGCCGACGGTAAGGATGTGGTGGCACCGCAGGAGAAAGGGTTGCAATTTGCGTGCAAACTTAAAAATCTGGATCTGGGCGCTACATTCGATCCCCGGAAGATGACGGACCAGAAAGGGCCAGATTTCTAGCTAGAGCTGCACCGGGGTTCGAGAGATAAGATTGGGGCGTAGCTAAACTATCGGGCGCTTGCCGGCGGCGGGCGCCCTTTTCTGTTGAATGAGAGTCGCGCGAATGCTTTTGCGGCTCCGGGCGGGAACGCAAATCGATGAGTGTTGCGGAAGAGAAATTCTATCGGGCGCAGATTACGCATCGCGAGGACATTGCCGCGGATTTGTGGATCATTCGTATTGTGGCGAACGGCGAATTCCGATTTCAGCCGGGGCAATATGCGACGCTGGGGGTGCAAGGGCCGGAGAAGCTGGTTGAGAGAGCATATTCGATCGTGTCGGCGCCGCACGAAAGCGAATTGGAGATTTTCATTGAGCTGGTGCCGCAGGGCGAGATGACGCCTTTGCTGTATCCGCTGCAGGCAGGCGCGGAACTGACGATGCGGAAGATTCCGAAGGGAAGGTTCACTTTGGACACGAGGAGCGGGCGGAAGAATCATCTGCTGCTCTGTACAGTGACGGGGATTGCGCCGTTCGTTAGTTATATCCGGGCGTTGGGGAAAGACTGGCGCGAAAAGAAGTTTGACGGCGGACACCATTTGTACGTGATCAATGCGGCGAGCCGGTCATGGGAGTTTGGATATCGCGAGGAATTCGAGAAGGCGGCTTCGGAATTTCCGTGGCTCACGTATGTGGCCGCAGTTAGCCGACCCTGGGAAGAAAAAACGCCGTGGAAGGGCGAAACGGGGCGCGTCGAGGATCTGGTTCGGAAATATACGGATGCGTGGGGGCTCGACGGAACGAATACGTCGGCGTATCTGTGCGGGCATCCACAGATGATCGACAACAGCAAAGGTATTCTGAAGCGCCGCGGATTCCCGAAGGAAGCGGTGCGGGAAGAAGTTTATTGGATACCGGCGAAAGAGCCGCACGCGTAAGAGACGGCGGTTCGCGAACGTGGGTCGCTATATATATAAAGGTGCGTGTTTCCTGGCGTTTGGGCGGACGGCGAACAGCAGATCCCTCGCCGCATGGCGGCTCGGGATGACAGTAAAACTTGTTTTGTAAATGGCTGAGGGGGCCGACCCTGGTAGATGGTTCCGGTGGACCGGGTTGGCCCGCTGCACAGCGAACAGCAGGTCCCTCGTCGCATGGCTCCTCGGGATGACAGTAACTGGAGTTATCCGCAAGTATTGGAGTCGTGCGCGCAAATCAAATTGGGCCGTCGGCGGAGGGCAGGAAATCCTCGCGTTGACTCCAATACAAAGCATCGGGC
>DASZCH010000043.1:0-5042 GCA_035943235.1 Candidatus Acidiferrales bacterium | reverse complement strand
CGCCCGGGATGGCGCGGACACGCGCCAGAGCGCCATCAACGAACTGAGCCTGCTGGGCGATGCCCTCAGAAGTGATCTTGAAGCTTTGCTCGAGCGGAAACGAGAATTTCATGACCAGCAAATTCTGCTCATTGAAGCCAGGGCTGACAGAAATCAGCTGCAAAAAGCTGCGCCCGAGAAGTCCGGCACCCACGAGCAGCATTAAGGTGGCTGCAATTTCAGCGACAACGAGGGCGCTGCGGGCTTTCTGGCTGCCTGCGCTGAAGCTGCGCGAACCGGCGCTCAGTGATTCGCTCAGGTCTACTTCACTCGCGCGCCATGCGGCGAATAAGCCCAGGCCCACCGCAACAACCACAGTGGCAATCAAAGTGAACAAGAGCACCATTCCGTTGACCGCGATGCCTTGCTGTTGAGGAAGACTTGAGGGGAGAATGGCCGGAAGCAGACTTGTCGTCCACAGCGCAAGCAATATGCCCAATGCGCCGCCGACGACGGCGAGCGCCAGAGATTCCGCCAATAATTGCTGAATGAGCCGGCCGCGTCCTGCGCCTAGAGCCGCGCGCACGGCCAATTCTTTGCGCCGAGCGGAAGTTCGTGCCAGTAACAATCCGGCCACATTGGCGCAAGCAACGAGAAACAAGACGATGACGGCGGCAAAAAGGGTAAACAGCGCCGGTCGCACGGGCCCAACAAGCTCATCCGCGAGCGGAGTTAGAACAGCGTCTGACAAAAAATAGTCAGGATTCTCTGTTTTGCCGAACTGCGCATGGATGCGCTTGGCGATCGTGCTCAAATCCGCCTGCGCTTGTGACAAAGTCACGCCGTCGCGTAGCCGACCGATGCCTTCTCCATTGTGCGAGTCGCGGCTCGTCTGCCAGCCGAAACGGTCCACTGCAATCCAGGCTGCGACACCCTGTGGGAAATTGAAACCCTGCGGCATTACTCCAATTACCGAGTAGTTTTCTTTGTCCATTGTCAACTGCACATGGGACAAATCGTCCGTGCCGCCGAGGAATTGCCGCCAGAAGCCGTAGCTAACGATTATTGCCGGCGCGCCATGCTCGACGAGTTCATCGTGCGCGAATTCGCGCCCTCGAAACGGTTCCACGCCCATCACCTTGAAAAAATCTTGCGTAATGTAGCCGACATCCACGCGAACCGGCTCGCTGCCGCCGGAAATGGATTGAGATCCAGAGGAGAAAGTGGCAAGGGCGGCGAGAGTGTGGTTCTGCGAGCGAAAATCCAGAAAGTTCGGATCGGCCAGATGCGCCCGGTGGCCGTGGGCTTCTTGTTCCTTGACGGTGACGATTTGCTGCGGATTAGGATAGGGAAGCGGGCGCAGGAGAACAGCGTCCACAACAGAAAAAATTGCGGTGGACGCGCCGATGCCGATCGTCAATGTAAGGATTGCAACCGCGGCAAATCCGGGATTTTTGGCGAGCGTTCGGATACCGAAGCGCAAATCCTGCAAAAACGTGTGCATCGGTTCTTACCTCCGTGCAGGCACACCCCAAGCTTTCGAAAAATACGCTTGGGGATTCTTGAAAAAGGACTCAGACTGACTGCGTTTGCGCGCGCATCGTTTCCTCGACGATGCGGCCGTCAAACAAGTGAATCGAGCGGTCCGCCACGCTTGCGAATCGAGGGTCGTGCGTGACCATGCAGATGGTCGCACCCTCGCCGTGCAATTGCCGCAGCAAATCCATCACCGCTTCGCTGTTTTTCGAGTCCAAGTTTCCGGTCGGCTCGTCCGCCAGCAGAATGGAGGGCTGTCCGACCAGCGCTCGTGCCACGGCGACGCGCTGTTGCTGACCGCCGGAGAGTTGCGACGGGTAGTGCTTCATGCGATGCGCCATGCCCACGCGCTCAAGCACTTGCTGCACGCGCTGCTTACGCTCCGCCGAAGCCATGCTGCGATAGGTTAGAGGCAACTCGACGTTCTCGAATACGGTAAGGTCGCCGATCAGGTTGAACGCCTGAAAAATGAAGCCAATCTCGCGATTGCGGATTCTTGTGCGGTCCGATAGCGAGAGATTTGCCACAGGCTGGTTATTCAGCGTGTAGGCGCCGTCAGTTGGCGAGTCGAGAAGCCCCAGAATCGAAAGCAAGGTCGACTTGCCGCAACCAGACGGGCCGGCGATCGACAGGAATTCGCCCACTTTGATTTCCAGGTGGACGCCCGCGAGCGCGTGCGTTTCGATCTCGTCGGTAAAGAAAACTTTCGTAACGCCATCGAGGTGAATCAATGCTTTCGTCGTGCTGTCCATTCTCGCTCCTTCGCCAGCAAGTGTCTTGAAACTCTAATTGATCCGAATCCGCTCAAAATTGTCATAGGCAGACATGTCAGAAAGAATCACCGTGTCCCCGATGTTCAAGCCTTTTAATACTTGCACCGTGCTTACCGACGCCTTGCCAATCTCGACGTTAACACGCACTGCTTCTTTACCACCGTTAACTTCCTTAAATAGGCCAATCGTGCTGTTCTGTTCCCCGTGCACTGGACGGCCTACATACAACACATTTGTCAGCTTTTCAATCAGAACCGTGCCCTCGACGCTGAGATTCGGCACTGCGCCGTCAGGCAGAGGGCCGTCCAAATGCACGTCCACGGTTCGAGTGCCATTTGTGACGGAAGGATCGATACGAATCACGTGGCCGGGTATGATGCCATTATGGGTGTCGATGGAGGCTTTCTCATTCAACTGAATGTCGCGAGACTGCGTTTCCGCGATCTGCAACGCCGCCTTCAATTGTGACGGCTGGGCAACCTTCGCCAGTTCAGTTCCAGGCGTCACTTCCTGGCCTACTTCCACGGGGAGTTCCTGCAGCACTCCGTCGATGCCTGGCCGCACTTTCAACTGATCAACCTGGTGCTTATACAGCTCCTCCTGCGCGCGATCTTGGTCGATGGTGGCGCGCTGCACATTCATTTGTTCCTGCATGGAGGCCGCAAAGGTTTCAACCTGCTTCTGCGCCAAATCGTTCTGCGCTTTCAGCTCGGTTGCCGTGACCATGGACTTCTCGGCGTTAATTTTGGGGCCGACGTTTTGCTTGTACATGTTCTCATCAGCGTCGGCTTGCATTTGTGCCACGTGATAACTTGAACGGACCCCGGCGGCCGTCGAGCGCAGCGCCATCAGTTGATTTTCCAGTTGCGCTTTCAGATTGTTGTATTGGGCCTCCGCCGACTTCAACTGATATTCGGCGCTAAGGTATTGCTGTTCGAGTTGAGGGTTGCTGAGCACCAGAATCACCGTGTCGGCCTTCACTTTTGTTCCGGCCAGCATTAACCGCTGTTCCACGCGGCCCTCCGTAATCGCCGGGATGATTCGTGTGGTTTCCGGCACCAACGTTCCCAGGCCTTGGACCTGGATGAGCATGTCCCCGCGCTTCACGGTTCCAGCATCTCCTGCCCAAATCACAGAACCGTCGACAGTCGGTGGTGCGGGCTTGAGCCGTGAGAGCCCGTACGTCACCAACGGCACCAAAATTAGAATCGCAGCGATATACATAATTCGGCGGATTCGCTTTTTCCGCTTTGCGTCTGGCCGGACTATATCCAAGTCAATTCTCCTCGTCTACCTGCTGTAACCGCAATTCACATACCGTCATCAAGCGGCGATTAAACCGTTCAAAGCCTGTGGATTACTAACATTATACGCTGAGTCAGGGCTTTCTGTACGCCCGATAGTGGGACTCAGGCGTCCCACTATCGAACACTCTTCTGGGTTAATTCCGGCGCTCATAAAACCCTATCGATAGAGCTCTCGCGCGACAATCATTCGTCGACGAGTGTTTCTTCAGAACCGCCGCGCCGCAACTTGGGAGGCAGTTCGCGTGTTTTATCTTGCAGGAGGGACTGGCACAAAAAGGACTTTACGCGCCACGCTGATGCCATCATCATGTGCATAGTGTTATTCGGTTGGACGACCCAGACGTCCGTTCAGGGCGCTATCCAAAACGAAGCATTTTGCATCTAAGCGGAGCGATTCGATTTTTTAGGGAAGGCTCCCTCCAGGGTGAGGGTTGCCTCGCATCGCGCGGCAGGTGGGTACGCCATTGCAGTCAGCATTCGCAAGGCGCATGGTACGATTTCGTTTATCGACTCCTGAGGAGGAAGTTCCGTGCATTTACACAATAGAGGTTTGCGCCGTGCCAAGCGGGGATTGGCGGCACTTGTGCGTTTTGCAACAAGCCACCGTATCGGCCTGAGTCTGGGTCTCGTTGCGGTGCTGCTGCTGGTTGGGTCGCTTCCACAGGTTCCGCTGGGGGGCCAATCCAATCGTCCGCGCGCCTTGGGGAAACATGAGCACGATTCCGCTCTTCAGATTCGCAAACGCGCCGAATGGTTCTTCCACCAACGCGCATTTCCTCTCGGCCACATCCCCGCTGATGCGCGTTTGAAGGCCTTTCAGCAAGCCGCGCAGATGCGCCGGACAAAAGGTCTCTTCATGGATCGCTTCGCTGCCGCAACGGGCGAGCGAATTCCCGGATTCCAGAATATTACGGCGAATACATCCACATGGACGTCCATCGGACCGCAGCCCACCGCGAGTTCTTTTTTCGGCAACGTTTCGGGACGCGTCAACGCACTGGCGGTTGATCCGTGCGATGCCACGGGAAACACAATTTATGCTGGAGCCGCGCAGGGCGGCGTTTGGAAAACGACCAATGGAGGGGCGAACTGGACAGCGATAACGGATAATCAGCCATCGATTTCCAGCGGTTCGATTGCCGTCGATCCGAATCCAGCCGATTGCAGTGCGGGGCATACAGGAGCGATTTACTACGGCACGGGCGAGGAAAATTTCGCGTTCGACAGTTTCTATGGCGCCGGTGTTTTGATTTCGCACGACGGCGGTTCGACTTGGACGAAAGACAACACGTTCGTCACTCTGAGTGGCGGAACTCCCAGCGTGATCAATCCACAGAGCCCCTCCGCGGCCGGGCCGTTTATCGGCACGATTTCAGTGGATCCCGCGACCGCCGGGTCGTCGCAAGTTCTCCTCGCTGCGGTTGAAGGCATCAGCAGCACCGTACAT
>DASZCH010000042.1:0-3850 GCA_035943235.1 Candidatus Acidiferrales bacterium | reverse complement strand
CGTTAAAGAAGATTCGTACCAAACGATCGGGATCGCGGTAGGGCAGAGAACGCAGCAACACGGCATTCACGATGTTGAAAATGGCCGTGTTGGCTCCCACGCCCAGAGCCAGCGTCAGGACAGCCACGATCGTGAATGTGGGCTTCTTGACCAGCATGCGCAAACCATAGCGAATATCCTGAAGTAATGTCTCCATGAAGACGCTCCTCTCGGTCAATATCACGGAATCACAGAAAGGCGAATTTCCCGACTTCGGACCAAATCAGTTGGGGCCATTTCCGTCGATCCTAGATTTCAACGACCATCTCGATCTCAACGCAGGATCCAAACGGAACCTGCGACACACCAAGGGCGCTGCGTGCATGGGCTCCGCGGTCGCCAAAAACGTCGAGCAGCAGTTCAGAAGCGCCATTGGCAACCACGTGCGGTTCGGTAAAATTTGGCGCGCTGTTCACAAAAACAACCAGCTTCACGATGCGCCGTACATCGTTCAGGTCGCCGATGGCCCCCTGGAGAGCCGCAAGCAGCTCTATGGCAACACCGCGCGCTGCTTGCTTCCCCTCGGCTGCAGTAATCTCCTCGCCGAGTTTACCGACCCAAAGTTCTCCATCTTTTTTTGCGAGGCGTCCGGAAAAGTGAATCAGATTGCCAGTCTGGACAAACGGAACGAAGGCGGCGACGTAACCATCGACCACTGGAGGTGGGGCGTTCGGCAACGTGATCTGCAAAGTTTTCAGGCGATCATAAACTGTTGGCATTAAATCATCCCTTCCTGTTTCCCCCAAGGGAGATTAGTGGCGGCTACAACTTCACAAATCATGCGCGTACCGCCCTGGCGAGGCGATTAATGTCCTGCTCGGAGTTGAATAAATGAGGCGAAACGCGAATCCTTCCCTCGCGCAAACTGACGATAATCTTTTCACTCTGCAGTTTCTGATACAGCTCGGCGGTTTTCTCCGCAGCCAGCGCAGTGAAACAACCGTACGGCCCGCGCCGTGCGGAGTCTAGCGGACTGGCCGGAACGCAATCTTCCGGGAGGCTTTCGAATAAGCGCTCGATCAGTCTTCGGTTATGTTCAAGCACCAACTCAGGCCCGGTGCGCAACACAAAATCCACCGAGGCATTCATGGCCGCCAGATTGAAATTGAAATAAGTGGCCGCTTCCGCAGCGTCCCAGCGCTTCGCGCCCGTGGATGGTTTAGGATCGACAAAATTCAACTCAAAAAAGCTGTCCGTGCCTTGCGCCGTCCAGTAAAACGGTCCTGGGAGCGCCATGTTCAGAAGCTCGCTCTTGGCCCAAAAGAATCCGGTGCCGTAGGGGCTAAGAAGCCATTTATATCCGGCACACACCAGAAAGTCGGCGCCCAGTTCGTGGACATCCATCGGCACCGCCCCGCAGGACTGGCTCACATCGAGTACCAGCAGCGCGTTCTGCGCGTGGCAGGCCACAGCCACGCGAGCCGCATCCAGCAGCGAGCCGTCATCGTAGCGCACGTGACTCACGGAAACTACGCGGGTTCGAGGGGTGATTGCCGCAATGAGATCGTCCGCCGTAATAAAGGTGTCTCGAGGCGCTACGATTTTAAGTTTGACGCCCGCGCGTTCTTCCATGGGTTTCCAAGTGGCATACTGCAGCGGGAATTCTCCTTTGGCCGTGATGACCTCGTCACCCCGCTTCCATCTCAGGAGATGGGCCACGGCTGCGACGCCGGTGCTGGCCCCGGTGGTGAGCGCGATTTCTTCCGGTTTGGCCCCAATCAATTTCGAGAGGGAGGTACGAATCCGGACCGGCGCTTCGAAGAAGACAGCGTCCTCCACGTGATGTGGAAACTTGTTGGCCTCAATCGAGGTTTGTACGGCTCGTAGAGCAACGCGAGGGATGGCGGCATGAGCTGCGGTGTTCAAGTATATTGCATCTTCAATCTCGAACCATTCCTTGCTCCAGTCAGCTGCGCTTTGTGTTGTGGCCATGAGTCTACTTCTCGGTATCAGCATTGCGGGCCGGCAATTTCGCATCGTGTGGCCCGCCTAAAGCGTTAGATGGCGGCCAACAGTTGGTGACCGATCACAGGCTTTCCTGCTACGACGCGTTTGCACACTCGCGAAATCGATCTATTTCCAGCGACAAAGGCGGCCCAAATGTATAACAAGTTCATTTAAAAATAATTTCACGAGTCACTTCAGTGCCCAGAAATTTTCTGATCTCATTCCGGTGCACTCTGGCCTGGTTCTGACACGCGCTGTTACAGATTACTTTTTCGGTCACTGCTTCAAACGCGTCCTCTTGATCGCCGATGTCCCCGGCATAAGCCGCCATGTTTTTAAAAGTAATCTCCAGATACACATTGGGCTGATCCGGTGATTTTGGAGAGGCCTGGAAGACCTTGTAACCAATGATCAGCCCGGCTTTCTTCGCGGCTTCCATGGTCGGCAGCCATGTCGAAGTCACCCATGCCATGTATTCATCAAAGTGCCCGTACTCAACGTGTATGTAGTCCACCTCAGTGACCGGACCGTAGCTATACCCGCGCTCATCCTGGGCACGTGCATTGAGCGAAAGTGCGGAAACTGCGAGACACATGGAAAAGATGGCGGCTTTGATCATTTTCTCTTCACCTCGTTTTTCATTGTTGTCCTACTTAGACCAGGGCGGAACCACGCCGTTGCTGCGCGCGTACGCAATCGACTGCCCCAGATGCTCGTGTTGATCTGCGAGAATGTGCATCAGCGCGTCCTGCTTCGTCCAGTCTCTTCCGAACAATTTCACCGTCGTCTGCAGGTCGTTGTCGGAAAGTCCTGTAATCGCTTTTTGCAGATTGAGGTAAGAAGCCTTCAGAGCTTCCTGCATTTTCTCCGGATCGGTGATGGGCGCGGGCGGTGCCCCCGTAGTCGGTGTGCCCGAAAGCACGCCGGCGAGCAGGCCGTTCTCTTTAACGATCAGGTTGAAGACCTCGCCGACGGAGCGAACGCCCTGGCCGGGCTTCCAGTCGTACTTGCCCGACATCACGCGCGCGAGCCCGGTGAATTTTTCGGAAAGCGTTCCGGCATCTTTTGCGAAGGCGGCCTGCATTCCTGCCGGCTGCGCCTGCGCCAACGGCACCATCAGAGCGACCGCAAGCGTGCAAATTCCGTACTGAATCAAAATCTTCTTCATGTGAAACTCCTCCAGGCGATGCGCCTGCTCACCGGACAATATGCCGCGAACAACCAGCGTTTGCAGGAAAAGTGACATGCGGCGTCCGAAGTGAGACAAGCGGTCAGAGTCGGCCGTCAAATACTGTTGCCCCGGGTCCGTTCACAGGTTTGATCAGCTAGGTCGTTCATCCGGTCTCGTGTCGGCTGGAGAACTCCACGTTCGATCTGGTGTACAAGGTCTGTAATTGTGGCGTTCATATGTACCGGCACTCCGGACGCGTGGCCTAACGTCACCACATAGCCGTTGATGAAATCGACCTCAGTCTTCCGGCCACGCTCGAAGTCCTGGAGCATCGAGGGTTTGACATCCCCATAGAAGGCAATGATTGCTTCGACCCACGACTCATAGCGTCTCTCTACGGCGACTTTGCTCGCCCATCCGGGCGGAATCGGGTCCACGGCCAGACGCTCCAGCCGAGTGCCAATCGCAAGTGCCACGGATAACGCTTCCTCGTACGTCCGTCGGAAGACCTTCTTGCCTGCCTCCGTTTCCATGTACTGACGCATGGTTTGGGAACAGAGCGCGCCGAGGGTTGTAACCGAGCAATTGATCAGGAGTTTCGACCAGATGGCACCGGTCAGGTTTGAAGATACCTTGACCTCAATCGCTCGACCTAAGACGCGCGCAACCCGCTCGACGCGCTCACTGACACCA
>DASZCH010000041.1:0-5928 GCA_035943235.1 Candidatus Acidiferrales bacterium | reverse complement strand
CCATCTGCACGTCGCCGGCGTGGCGGCATACGATCAGGTCCTCGGTGAAGCGCCCGCGATTGTCGACGGCGGCGTTCGCCTGCGCGACCGTGTAACGGCCTTCCTCCATCGCCGAGAGGTAGACCACCTCGTCGGTGACGCGGCCATCCTTGACCTTGCGATAAGGCGTTTCGACGAAGCCGTATTTGTTGACGCGCGCAAAGGTAGCGAGCGAATTGATCAGGCCGATGTTCGGACCTTCCGGCGTTTCGATGGGGCAGATGCGGCCGTAGTGCGTCGGATGGACGTCGCGGACTTCGAATCCCGCGCGTTCACGCGACAACCCGCCCGGACCCAGGGCCGAAAGGCGCCGCTTGTGGGTGATTTCGCTCAATGGGTTCGTCTGGTCCATGAACTGGCTCAACTGCGAACTGCCGAAGAACTCGCGAATCGCGGCCATCACGGGCTTGGCGTTCACCAGGTCGTGCGGCATCGCCGTCGACATTTCCTGGTACACGGACATCTTTTCCTTAATAGCTCGCTCCATGCGCACCAGGCCGATGCGGAACTGATTTTCCAGCAGCTCGCCCACCGCGCGAACGCGGCGATTGCCCAGGTGATCAATGTCGTCCACCGACCCGATGTTCTTGCGCAGCTTCAGCAAGTACTTGATCGCGGAGACAAAATCCTCAGGATCGAGCGTGCGCTTGCCGAGTGGCGTCTCCAGTCCCATCTTGATATTGAACTTCAAGCGGCCAACACGGCTGAAATCGTATTTGCGCGCGTCGAAGAACATGCCGTTGAAAAGCGCGGTGGCTGTTTCGAGCGTCGGCGGGTCGCCGGGACGCAGTTTGCGGTAAATTTCAATCAGCGCCTCGCGCGTGTTGCGAATCGCGTCCTTGTCCAGTGTGCGACTGATGATCACGCCCGAGTCGTCGCGCTCCGGGAAGGCAACATCGACTTCCGTGATGCCTGCTTCAATCAGCGCGGCCCACGTTTCCGGATTGAGCGCCTTATTGGCTTCGAGCAGCACTTCGCCCGTCTGCCGGTTCACGAGTTCGCCGACCGTCACCGCGCCTTCCAGGTCCACAGGCGTCACTTCCACCTGATTGACCTTGGCCTTCACAAGCTCCTTGTGAATGGCTTCGGTGATGCGCTTGTGCGCGGCCACCAGCACGTCGCTCGAGTGTGGGTGCTTGATCTCACGCGACAGCTTGCGGTCGACGAGGCCGTCCGAGACGTTCCAGAAAAGTTCGCGGTCGCGCACCGAAATGCGCTCCACCTGGTAGAACGTGCGCAGAATGTCTTCGTTCGACTTCATGCCGAGCGCGCGCAGGAAAATCGAGCCCAGGAATTTGCGCTTGCGGTCGATGCGCACGTACAGAATATTTTTTGTATCGTACTCGAACTCCACCCACGAGCCGCGATACGGAATGATCTTGCCGAGGAAGTAGCTGCGATTGTTCGCGGACTCGTAAAACACGCCCGGGGAGCGATGCAACTGGCTGACAATCACGCGCTCAGTGCCGTTGATGATGAACGTGCCGTTCTCGGTCATCAGCGGAATGTCGCCGTAGAAAACTTCCTGCTCCTTAATGTCGCGAATCGACTTCGCGCCCGTCTCCGGGTCCTTGTCGTAAATCGTCAGGCGGATGGTGACCTTGAGCGGCGCGGAATACGTCATGCCGCGCTCCTGACATTCGTTCACGTCGTATTTGAGTTGTAGCGTGACCGGGTCGCCGCACTTGTTGCAGAACGTCGGTGTGTTGCGATTGAACGCGCCGCACTTCGTGCAAACCACGTCGCCGGTTTTATACGGATTTGTGACTACCGACGCGCCGCAATTGCGGCAGGTGGCGCGCAAATGATGGAGTCCCCGCAGGTGGCCGCACTTGCATTCCCAGTCGCCGATGGCGTAGTCGACGAAATCGAGCTGCGAAAGTCCGCGAAAATCCTGAATCGGAAACACGGAGGTGAAAACGGACTGCAACCCTCCGTCCTCGCGCTCGCTCGGCAGCTTGTCCATCTGCAGAAAGCGCTCATAGGATTTCTTCTGGACGTCAATCAGGTTCGGGATCTGCACCGCCGCGCGAATCCGCGCGAAGTCCAGGCGTTCCCGTTCCCTTGTTGAACGATTACCGTTCCGCATGGTTTACCTCAATCCCTTTAGGGGCTAAACCGGACAAAAACCGTGGCGACACCACGGCTCCGAGTCCGGGCAGGACGCGTGACGAGATCGGATATCTCGAGAAGGCACGCGCGTTGACGGAATCCTTTTTCGCCGGGCGAATTCTCTGCGCCCACCGCACTACTTGACTTCGACCTTGGCTCCGGCGTCTTCGAACTTCTTCTTGATCGTGGCGGCTTCGTCCTTGTTGATGCCCTCTTTCACCGTCTTGGGCGCGCCGTCGACCAAATCCTTTGCTTCTTTCAGTCCGAGGCTGGTGACTTCGCGAACCGCCTTAATCACGTTGATCTTGTTTGCGCCGACTTCGGTGAGAACGACGGTGAATTCCGTCTTCTCCTCCGCCGGCGCCGCGCCCGCTGCTCCGCCGCCCGCCATCATTACGGGAGCCGCTGCGGCAGCCGAAACGCCGAATGTTTCTTCCATCTTCTTGACCAAGTCCGACGCTTCGAGAAGCGTCAGGCCCTTGATCTCGTCCAGTATCGATTCCACTTTGCTCGCCATTGCTTTTTCCTATCCTCCGTGAAGAAATTAAGAAACTCGCCGCCCTGATTTCGTCCCGAAATTATTCCGGTTGCGCTGCCGGGGCAGGCGCTTCCGCGCCGCCGCCCGAACCGAACTTGTTGGCCTTCACTGCCTCGCTCGTCACCACCGCCAGATTGCGCGGAATAGCCGCCATCACGGAAGCCACGCGCTGTGCCGGAGCGTTGAGCAGGAACATAATCTTGCTGATCAGCTCTTCCTTGCTCGGCAACTGCGCCAGATGCTGGATTTCCTCGATGGAAACGACGCGCCCTTCCACCCAGCCGGCGCGAAACTTGAATGCCGGAACGTCTTTTGTGACTTTCGTGAGCACTTTGGCGAGCGCCACCGGGTCCGCGGTGGTGTAGGCAATCGAATTCGTGCCCGCCAGATTCTTGAGCAATTTCTCCGCAGGCGTCCCCTCGCCGGCGCGCTCTGCGATCGTGTTCTTCACTACTTCGTAGTGTCCGCCGGCCTTCTCGACCGCGCGGCGAAGCTGCGTGTCCTGCTCCACCGTGATGCCCTGGAACGTCGAGAGAATTACGCTCGACACATTCGCAAGCTCCGCGCGAAGCGAATCAGCCTTTTCTCTCTTTTCCGCCTTCTTCATTCCCATGCCCGACTCCTTCGCGAATTTCTTTACGCGGCGGCTGCGGCTTCCACTTCCGCGTGGTCGATCAAAATTCCCGGCCCCATTGTGGAAGTGAGCGTGACGCGCCGGATGTATTTGCCCTTTGCCGTCGCGGGCTTCGCTTTCGACACAGCCCCGAGCAACGCCAGCGCGTTCTCCGCCAACTTCTCCGCGGTGAAACTGATTTTCCCGACGGGCGAGTGAATGATTCCCGTCTTGTCCAAACGGAATTCCACTTTTCCGGCCTTTATTTCCTGCACAGCTTTTGCGATGTCAAACGTCACGGTGCCCGTCTTCGGATTCGGCATCAATCCGCGCGGGCCCAGAACTTTGCCCAGCCGCCCTGCCGACTTCATCATGTCCGGAGTGGCAATCACGGCGTCGTAATCCGTCCAGCCGCCCTGAATTTTCACAACCATATCCTCGCCGCCCACGAAATCCGCGCCCGCTTCCTGCGCTTCCTTCACTTTTTCGCCCGTGGCGATCACCAGCACACGCTTCGATTTGCCGAGCCCGTTAGGTAACACCACGGTGCCGCGCACCATTTGATCCGACTGCTTCGGGTCGACGCCCAAATTGATCGACAGCTCGACAGTCTCGTCGAACTTGACGAAATGCGCTTTCTTCAAAAGTTCGGCAGCCTCACCGAGTTTGTACGCGCGCGCCTCCACCAACTTGCGCGCCTTTTCGATATTTTTTCCGCCCGTCTTACCCATTGCGTTCTCCTGCGCTTCGTTCTCTGCCGTCCGCTGCCTGCTATCCTTCTACTTCGATGCCCATGTTGCGCGCGGTGCCCATCACGGTGCGGACCGCGGAATCGAGGCTCGTGGTGTTCAGGTCAACCAGCTTGACCTTCGCGATGTCTTCCACCTGCTTGCGCGTGATCTTCGCCACCTTATTCCGGTTTGGCTCGGGCGAGCCTTTCACAATTCCCGCGGCGCGCTTCAGTAACTCCGACGCTGGCGGCGTCTTGGTGATGAACGTGAACGTGCGGTCGCTGTAAATCGTCACCAGTACAGGAATGATCAGACCTTCCGGCTCTTTATTCGTCTTGGCGTTGAACTGCTTGCAAAAATCCATGATGTTGACGCCCTGCGGACCGAGCGCCGTGCCCACGGGCGGCGCAGGCGTGGCTTTCGACGCCGGTAATTGCAATTTCACGGTTGCTTGAACTTTCTTCGCCATCTTGACTCCTTATACGCGCGAAAAACAGCCACCCAGCGCCCCTGCTACGCAACTTTCTCCACTTGCGCGAAATCCAGCTCTACCGGCGTCGAGCGCCCGAAAATCGTTACGCTGACTTTCAGCGTGCTGCGGTCGGAATTCACTTCCTCAACTACTCCCGTGAAATTCGCGAACGGTCCGTCCACGATGCGCACGGATTCGTTGCGGTCAAACGTCAATTTCGGCCGCGGCTTCTCCGCCGTGGTCGTCGCGCGGTTCAAAATGTTCTCGACTTCCTCTTCGCTGAGCGGCGTGGGTGTTTGCCCTGAGCCGACGAAGCCCGTGACCCTCGGCGTCGAGCGCACGACGTGCCATGTGTAATCGTCCATGTCCATCTCGACCAGCAGGTAGCCGGGATAACACATCCGCGGCGAAACGATTTTCTTGCCGCCGCGCACTTCAACCACCGACTCCGTCGGAATGATCATCCGGCCGATTTTGTCCTGCAAACCGAAAGCGGCCACGCGCCCTTCGAGGCTTTCCTTGACCTTTTTCTCAAAGCCCGAGTATGTGTGGACGATGAACCACTGCTTCGCCATGCTGCTTCCTTGTTGTTCTGTGTCGTTCAATGTTTGAAGTAATTCAGAACCAGAGTTTCCAAGTAACCGAACGTCGTGTCCGTCAAAAAGAAAAACAGGCCGAAGAATGCCACGGTGACGATCACGACGCCGGTCATCGAAATCACGTCCTGTCGCGACGGCCACACGACCTTGGACATTTCCGAACGCACGTCGTGCAAAAACAGTTTCCAGCGCTGCGGATATTCAGCGATTTTTCGAAACGGCCCCGGGACCCCTATCGAAGACCCGCCGCCACCTTCGCGCTCCTCTTTCAACTTTACCGCCTCTGTCATCAGTGTCGTTCCGTCCCCCGATTCCAACCCACGCCGGCCGCCGCTCAAGAAACTGGCAGGGGAGGAGGGATTTGAACCCCCACATCCGGTTTTGGAGACCGGCGGTCTACCGTTGAACCTACTCCCCTGAATCGCAAGCCTTCGACTTGCGATTCACAAGACCAAGCCGTCACTTCAGTCGCCGCCCGCTATTTAGTTTCTTTGTGCGGCGTGTGCTTCCGGCACGTATTGCAAAACTTCGACGTCTCGAGCCGCTCTGTGTGCTTCTTGCGGTTCTTCATGGTCGTGTAATTTCGATTTTTGCACTCGCCGCATTGCAATGTAATGATTTCGCGCATGGTCCTCTACTCGTTTACCTCGTTACTCGACGATCTCGGTGACGGCACCGGCGCCTACTGTGTGGCCGCCTTCGCGAATCGCGAAGCGCAGCCCCTTCTCGAGCGCTACCGGCGTGATCAGCTTCACTTCCACGCTCACATTGTCGCCCGGCATCACCATCTCCACTCCGGTCGGCAACGCCACATCTCCCGTCAC
>DASZCH010000040.1:0-16949 GCA_035943235.1 Candidatus Acidiferrales bacterium | reverse complement strand
CCCTGCGAGAGGCCGCGGTCATTACGGTACGAGCGTATAACTTCTCCGATATTCACCTTCGGTTTTTCTTTCGGCAATTCAATGCTCCTTAGCCGCGCCATCTTACGCAGCGGCGTCAAGCGGCGCAACAAGATTCTGATCGATTTTACCAAAAAGTACCCTCGAGAGGCATTGGACGAAAAGGTGCCAGCGATGGTTTCGAGACGGATGTGGAGGTTCTGCGTGGGCGCCTCGGAGCGACGAACGGGCATTACAAAGAGGGCAAGGCTATCGCACGCCTGCGGGAACAGGAAGATTCAGACGCCGCGCACCAGTGTCGTCTTTGGCAGAACGCTTATTCGTGTAGAGAGCTTCGTCAGCGCGTTTCAGGAGTTCCTGAGCGGATTCCGTAGGCTGGTAATCGGCCCAGCCGCAAGCGAAGGTCACCTTCACCTTCTCGCCGCCACACTCGATCTCAAGACCTTGGAGACGTCCTAAGACGTGGCGAACCTCCTCGGCGCGGCATTCCGGAAGTATAACCATGAATTCGTCGCCACCCTGGCGAACGGCGAGGTCCGAACCGCGAATGGCGCGTTTCAAGCGATCGGCGAACGAGCGAATCATGGTATCGCCCGCATCGTGGCCAAACTTGTCATTGCATTGTTTGAGGTCATCGAGATCCAGAAGAAGAATCGTCAACGGCCGCGCGTGACGCCGGGAACGCGCAATTTCCTCGAGCAAACGCTGCTCTCCTGAACGCCGGTTGTGCAAGTTCGTGAGCGGATCGAGAACCGCCAGCTTATAGACTTCTTCGGTCAGCAATTCGACTTTCGCAACAGAGTCCATTTGATCGGCAATCTGTCCGCGAATCTTATTGATTTGTGATTGCTGGTAAATTGAGTAAACGCTGAAAAGCAGAACGAGTCCCACAAGACCGCGCACTGCCTGCGACAAATAGAACGAGTATGACCCCTCGTCGATGTGCATCAGCGAAGGAAATGTAAACGAGGCGACGCCGATGGTCAGCAACAGGATGATGAGTACCGCGGAGGACCACATCCACCACTGTTTCCGGTCGAGACTCTTCAAGCTGGTGCGAATTTCATTCGCACGCGTCAGCCACGCATCTGGGGGAAGGCTCTCGTGAGCCTTCGTGGAACGCGCTTCTTCCATGCCTTCCAAATTTGAGCATGCCGGTCAGCCGGGACGAATAGTACTTCGCCGGAATGTGCCCAGGTTCATACCCCAGGGTTGCAGGGTAGATACTTGCGTTTCAGTTACTTAATTGCTGCTGGGCGAGCGGGGAGTAGTAGGGGGAAAGGATATTTGCCAGAAGTTGCCCGCGGGGCCGATAAACTCGACGCCAACGGCCGATTTGCCGTCTTCGCAGGCGTCCACATTGACAACGCGGCATTCCTGATGTTCCGCGGTGCGGCGGTTGACCAGGCGAAGCACCTGACCGTGACTTACAGGTCCGCCTAAGACCAAAAGGCCTCCGTTAGCGTTGACGGAGAGCATGCGCGCGGCCTCTCGAAAGGCCTCTGATTCACCCTCAAACGCAATCACTTCGACGGGCACAACTAACTGGAGACGTTTGCTCCGGCGTTGCGCCCTGCTGGTCTTCACTTGGAATTCCGTTGTGTTCATGAAGGAGCAGAATAGCGACGAGGCTCAAAAGCACCAATAGTACCCACGCTGGAAATGAATGGTACGGGCGTCCTATCAATGCGGAAATGCTCGCGCAGACATAGAAGACAAAGAGGATTGGTGCCGGAGGAGGGGGTCGAACCCTCATGATGCTAAGCACCATTGGATTTTGAGTCCAACGCGTCTGCCAGTTCCGCCACTCCGGCGCGGGATGATTATACAAGGAGGCGGCGCGATTTCTCCAGCGAAGGAATCCACGATTACCTCCAGCGGGTGTTCCCGCGCGAGCACCATTCATTCGGCCGGACGAGGAATGCTTCTGGTAAGATTCTGCCGCCGATGTGAGATAAGATGCCGGTCTGCCACCAGGGACAATTATGGAGGCAAGATAGTTTCGAACGCAGGGAGGGTGCGATGAGGAAACTGCTGATATGCGCAGGCCTGGTAACGATGGGACTTCTTGCCAGCGCCTCTTACGCTGCCGCGCAGGAAAAACCGCCCCAGATCATGTACACGTACGTGGCGGAATGGAGTGTGCCGCGCGCGCAGTGGGGAGGCATGGACAAATTCGCGCAAAACATGACGGCGACGCTCGATAAATTAGTGGAGGACGGCACGCTGACGGGCTATGGATCCGCGAACCCGGTAGTGCACACGGAAAATGGGCCGACGCACATGGACTGGCTGCAGGCGACGAGCGTGGCCGGAATTTTGAAGGCCGTCGACGCTCTGCGAGAAGCAGACACAACGAGCGCCATACTCGCGAATGCGCGCCATTCGGACGAGTTTCTGCGTTCTACGATTTACCGGTTTAAGGCTGGAACGTACGAGCATGGATATTTGTGGTACGGAGGATTTTCGATCAAGCCGGGCCACGTCGAGGACTGGAGCCAGAATTTCAAGACATACGTCGCGCCTGAATTGGACAGATTGATCGAGGACGGCACGCTCGCCGGCTACCAGTTGGATACGCAACTGGTGCACGAGGGAGACCCGAACACGCTCGACTACGTCTTTATGACCACGCATGCTGACGGAATCGACAAAGTGCAGGGCATGATTCGCCGCATCGAAGCGAGCAATCCCGCGATCGGCGGAGCGTTCGACTCCTGGGAACGCGATACGGGCCATTCGGATTCGATCTCGCTCGTGACGATGATGAAGGCAAAATAAAACGCTCTTCCTCCTCATCATCACGGGCAAATCGCGGACACCTTTGCAGGATATTCTTCTTGAGCTTTTCTTTCTGAATATGGCGGATAGCCATGCGCGTTGACCTCTCGACAAACGAAGGCAAATTCCCCAAAAAATGGCGGCCAGGATTCTGGGCGCTGATTGCCACGCAATTCCAGGGCGCATTCAGCGAGAACGCGCTGAAGAACCTTGTCATCTTCATCATCTTCGGTCTCGGCCTCAGTCAAACGCATAAGAATGAGCTCGTTCCCATCGTGATGATTGTCTTCGCTACACCTTTCATCGTTTTTTCAATGTTTGGAGGCTATCTGGCAGACCGCTTCAGCAAACGGTCAGTAACTATCGGCACCAAGGTGTTCGAAATTTGCTCCGCTACTTGCGCACTCGCCGGATTGGCCCTACAAAATTTGCCCCTCGAATTCGCCGCTATCTTCCTGTTGGATACGCAAGGTGCGGTTTTTGGACCGTCGAAATATGGCCTCTTGCCAGAAATCCTCCCGGAACAGGAATTGTCCTGGGGTAACGGCATCATCGAGTTCGGCACGTTCGCTGCAGTGATCACGGGAACCATTGCGGGAGGCTACCTATCGGACGCGTTTCGTGGGCGTCAACAATGGACCGGTGTCATTCTCATCGCGCTTGCGGTGTTTGGAATGCTTGTCAGTCTGGGCATTTCCCGCGTTCCGATCGCAAATCCGAGGCGGAAATTCCACCTTAACTTCATCAGCGAGACTTGGCGCGAAATGCGAGAAATTAAGAAAGACCACGTGCTGTGGCTCGCGGTTCTCGGCAATACCTACTTCTGGTTCTTGGCCGCGTTACTCCAGCCGATCATTATTCTCTATGGCAAGGACGTCCTTCACCTCAGTGACACACACAATGGCTTTCTGCAAGCAGCGCTGGCCATAGGCATCGGCGTAGGCAGCGTTTCAGCCGGATATCTGTCTGGCGGCAAGATCGAATATGGATTGATTCCTCTCGGCGCTCTCGGCCTGACAGTATTTTCGTTCACGCTGGCTTCCAGCCATCTGACATTTGCCGGGGTATTGGCGACTCTGGCGCTGCTCGGTTTCTTCGGGGGCTTCTTTGCGGTGCCGGTGAACGCGCTGATCCAGCACCGCCCGGAAATAGAACACAGAGGCGCGGTGCTCGCCACGGCTGGCGTGCTCTCTTTCATCGGAATTGGACCCATTGCGGCAAGCACTTATTATCTGCTCACAGATGTTCTTCATCTGACCGCCGCAAATGTTTTCCTGGTCGGCGCCGGCCTTACGCTGGTGGCAACGATTTTCGCTATCGTGCTGCTTCCCGATTCGCTCTTGCGCTTCGTGTTGTGGATGGCGACGCATTCGATTTACCGGATTCGTGTGGAAGGGCGCGAGAACATTCCCGAACGCGGCGGCGCGTTGTTTGTCGCGAACCACTTGTCGTTTGTGGACGCGCTGCTGCTGATTGCTTCCACGGACCGCCACATTCGATTCCTGGTCGACAAAGAAATGTACGAGAAACCTGCGATAAAGCCCTTCGCGAGGATGTTGAAAGCGATTCCCATCTCTTCCCTGCAACGTCCGCGAGAACTGCTACGGTCGCTGCGTGAGGCAACGGCCGCGATTCAGCGGGGCGAAGTGGTTTGTATTTTCGCGGAGGGGCAAATCACCAGAATTGGGCAGATGCTGCCCTTCCGGCGGGGCTTTGAGCGAATTATGAAAGATGTGCAGGCGCCCGTTGTGCCCATTGCGCTCGACGGGGTGTGGGGGAGCATTTTCAGCTTCGAGCGCGAGCGCTTCCTCTGGAAACTCCCGCGACATCTTCCCTACCCCGTTACCGTGAGTTTCGGGAAACCAATGCCGCCGACGGCAAGCGCCCCGGAAGTGCGTCAAGCTGTGCAGGAATTGCAGACCGACGCATTCCAATATCGCAAGAAGCGCATGCGGCCGCTCGTGAACTCGTTCATCGCTTCGGCGCACCGGCACCCGTTTCGATTCGCGATGGCGGACGCGCGGACGCGCCGGTTGCGATTCGGCGGGGCGCTTGCCAGCGCAATTTTCTTGGCGCGACGGCTTGCAAAAATATGGGAGCGACAGGCGAAAATCGGAATTCTGTTGCCTCCGTCTGTGGCGGGAGCTCTGGTGAATTTTGCAGCCATGCTGTGCGGCAAAGTGGCTGTGAATCTGAATTATACAGCGTCGCGAGAATCTCTGGAATCGAGCGTGCAGCAATGCGGAATCGAAACCGTGATTACTTCCGGCGCACTGCTCGAGCGGCTGAAAATCGAAGTCCCTGCACGCACAATTCTCATCGAAGAGGTCGCGGCCAAGCCTCGCGTCTACGAGAAGCTTCTGTCGCTTTGCGTCTGGTGGCTGCCCACGTCATGGCTGTCTCGCATCTACGCGAAGGGCGCAGCTCCAGCAATTGACGACCTCGCCACGATAATTTTTTCGAGTGGGAGCACTGGCGAACCGAAAGGAGTGATGCTGAGCCATTACAATATCGCCGCCAACATCGAGCAGCTTGGACAGACGTTCATGCTTGACCAGCGCGATTGCCTGCTTGGCGTGCTTCCCTTCTTTCATTCCTTTGGTTTCACGGTAACGCTGTGGCTGCCGGCGGTGCTCGGCGTGGGAGTCGTCTACCATCCAAGCCCGCTCGATTTCTCGGCGATCAGCGAGCTGCTGCGTAAATATAAAGTGACGTTTCTGCTGGCGACGCCGACGTTTTTGCAAGGCTACTTGCGCCGCTGCTCGCCCGAAGATTTCGGGAGCATTCAATTCGTGCTTGTGGGAGCGGAGAAATTACCGGAACGAGTGGCGCTTGCTTTTGAAGATCGCTTCGGCATCCGGCCGCTCGAAGGATACGGCTGCACGGAATGCGCCCCGGCGGTCGCGGTGAATACTAGAGATTATCGCGCCCCAGGTTTTCGGCAAGTCGGCGCGAAACGAGGAAAAATCGGGCACCCGCTTCCTGGAGTGAGTGTGCGCATCGTGGAACTAGATACGGGTGCAGCACTGGGAACAGACCAGCCGGGCCTGCTGTTGGTTCGCGGGCCGAACGTGATGCAAGGCTACCTGGGACGTCCGGATAAGACGGAAGAAGTGCTGCGCAATGGCTGGTACGTGACCGGCGATATCGCGTCCACCGACGAAGACGGGTTTTTGACGATTACAGACCGGTTGTCGCGTTTCAGCAAGATTGGCGGCGAAATGGTGCCGCACATAAAAATTGAGGAAACGCTCCAGGATCTTGCGGGCGCGACCGAGCAGACTTTCGTCGTGACTGGAATTCCCGACAACCAGAAGGGCGAGCGGTTGGTGGTGCTCCATCGGCTACGAGAAGAGCAGTTGAAGGAGATTCTGGAGAAATTGGGCGGCGTGGGCCTACCGAACCTTTGGACGCCGCGCGCAAATCAATTCTTCCATGTGCAGGAATTTCCGCACCTGGGCACGGGAAAATTGGACTTGCGGGCGATTCGTCAAGTCGCTCTGCAATATTCCTCTGATGACAAAGGCGAGCCGAAGACTAGCGCGTAAGGAAATTCTCCGGCTCAACCGGCGCTTTGCCCGCGTAAAATCCCCTTCGACACTATCGTCAGAAGATTGCCAGCTTGACGTGCAGGAATTTCTTCGGATCGCGGCGGAAATCGCCGATCATCAGGCGCATGTCACCGGTGAGACCCGTCATGTTGTTGTAAAGCTGCGGATCGGTGAAGAATTTGCCCAGAGTGCCCTGCCCGTTGTTGAGTTTTCCAGTAACGTTACGAATATTCGCCGAAGCGTCACGGAGATTCGCAAAGACAATGTCGTCCGTGACCAATTTCCCGAGCGTGCCCTGTCCGCTGCGCACACCGGCGAGTAGCGCGTTCGAATTCGCGAGGAACTGCTTCGTCTGGTCATAAACGGCGGGATCGTAGACGAGCTTGCCCAGAGTCCCCTTCTGCGCTTGAATGTCGCCAAAGATGGTCTCCGCGTGACCCATCGTGGCGTCAACTTTGTTGTACAGTTCGTCGGACACAATTAGCTTTCCAACTGACCCTTGGCCGGCTTGGACGGAAGCGACCAGAGAATCAATTTTCGCGGCCGAAGAATTGAGATGGTTATAGAGCGCCGGATCGTAGATGAACTTCCCGGCTGTTCCTTCGCCGCGCTTGACCGCGCCTATGATGTCGCCTACTTGCTGCGTCAATTGGCCCAGGTTTGCTTCCAGTTCAATTCCGCGCTCGACGATGGCCTGCATGTCGCTTCCGGCTTTACCGGGGATGGTGCCTTTGTTCTGAAGCTCCTGGCCCTGGAAACCGCGCGAAACGGTCACATATCTGTTGCCGAGCAGGCCCGACGTGACCAGGCTGGCTTCTGAATCGGTGCGAATCAGGTTCTGGTAGCGCTTGTCGATGCGCATATCGATTTCTATATTGTGCATGCGATCCACAGGATGCGGATTGATCTTCAAGCTCTGGACGCTGCCGACGGTGACGCCGTCGAGACTCACGGGAGCGCCGACCTGAAGGTCGGAAACTTCCGGCAGATAGGTCTTGAGCGAATACTTTGCGCCCCAATTCACACCGGTGACGTAAAAAATCGCGACGGCCAGGAGCATTAGCCCGGCCAGAACGAACAGGCCTACGCGAAGGTCCGCCCACGTCAGTTGTTTCCGTTGCGCCATGTCTTTCCTCCTCTGAGCTCAATCGATTTCGAAGAATCTGTTCGTTACGCAATCAACGAAATGTTTTTCACGATAAGAATTCGCGAAGATAAGGGTCACTCGACTTCAGCAACTCCTGCGTCTCCCCTTGAAAATAAACTTTGGCATCGCGAAGAACCAGAAAATTCGTCGGCGAAGAATGGCGGCCATTACGCTCTTCCCAAACAGGAACGACGTGCGAAGATTTTGAATCAAAAAGAAAATTCGCGAGGCCGAAAGCGTCTTGGAGGCGATGTGTCGCCAACAAGGAGGTGACGCCATTCAGATCGCGGAGACGTAGAATGAGCGTGATGATGGTCTGGCTGGTAATTGGATCGAGGCCGCCGGTTGGCGAATCGTAATAGACGATCGGCGGCTGATCGATCAACGCGCGCGCAATGGACACGCGGCGGCGCATGCCTCCGGAGAGTTCGTCGGGAAATTTATCGTAGGAGTCCTCCATTTCGACGAAACGAAGCGCCTCGCGGACGCGGGGTTCGGTCTCCTCGGCGGGAACAGATTCTTCGTCCAGCCGGAACGAGACATTTTCCGCGACGTTCAGGGAATCGAAGAGGGCACCTTCCTGGAAGACAAAACCGATGCGGCGACGGAAATCCAACAACTCAACCTCGTTCATTTCCGTAAGGTCGTGGCCCATGACTACAACCCGGCCAGTTTCAGGGCGCAGCAACCCGGCGGCAAGCTTGAGAAGAACTGTCTTGCCGGAGCCGCTTTCGCCGAGAATAACTTTCGTTTCACCCGCAACGACTTCGAAGGAAACTCCGCGAAGTACGTCCCCTTCGTCGAACGCGATACTGACGTCCTCAAAGCGGATCAAGGGCTCGCCCGGCACAATGTGACCTGTGGGCTGGGTTGACATCGCGCTCCATTCCCGTACGCGGGTCGATTATAGATGGAAATACGCGCGGCTGCTGTGGGAAAACTCGCCGGCGCGGGTCGCTAGACAAACCAGTAGAGCAGAAGCTTGCCCAAAAAGAAGTCGCTGACAAGAATCGCAACGGAAGCGACAACGACGGCGGTGGTCGTGGCGCGGCCAACGCCTTGCGTCCCACCGCGCGTGCGCAAGCCGTAGTAGCAGGCAACCGTGGCGATGATGATGGCGAAAACGAAAGGCTTCGCGAGGCCCATGAAAAGGTCGCCGAACGCCAAGGCGTGGACGGCGCGATTCCAGAACTCGACGGCGCTCAGGCCCAGCGTAAAGTGGGCGACGATATAGCCTCCGATGAGTCCCACAAGATCGGCGACGGCAGTGAGCAGCGGCAAGACGAGTATCGTGGCGATCAGTCGCGGGACGACCAGCTTGCGGACGGGATCGGTACCGAGTGCGCGCATCGCGTCGACTTGCTCCGTCACCACCATCGAGCCCAACTCGGATGCGATCCCGGAACCATTGCGGCCCGTAACAAGTAAACCGGCGATCGTTGGGCCTAGCTCGCGCACTAAGGCAATCGCAACGGTGTCTCCCGTGAGCGCCGTCTCCCCAAACCGCTGGAACTGAGCGGCGGTATTCAAAACCATGACGCCGCCGATAAAAAAACCCGTCAGGAGAATAATGGGAAGCGAGCCAACTCCTATGGCATCCATCTGCTCGAGTACGTCTTCGGGGTAGTGAGGCGCGGTAAATATCTTGGCGACCGCATCGCCGACCAGTTGAGAATAGCTCTGAAGCGAAAAGAGCTTACGCTTGAGTGACTCGCTGACCGCAGCGGCTGGCGAAGGGGTGTAGGGCTCGGGCGTCTTGGAGGTGAGCGTCGCCATCGTGTGAATAAGAGCTTCGACAGCGTAACGTTGAGTATGGAGGACGTCAAGGCATCTCCGAGTGAATTTTCCGCCGGATGATTGCTTTACGACGGCTGGAGCGTCCGGTAGAATCGTGCGGCTTTCGAGTTGCGCTCGAGCACACAACGAAATGCTGCGTTTCTTCACGGCCGGTGAATCTCATGGGCAGGCGCTGATTGCCTGGATCTCCGGGCTGCCGGCCGGTGTGCCCGTTGATTTGGAATTTGTGAACCGCGAGATGCATCGCCGGCAACTTGGATTCGGGCGCGGCGGAAGGCAGAAAATCGAGAAGGACCAGGCCGAGTTCCTCTCCGGAGTGCGCCACGGAAAGACGATTGGCGCGCCTATCGCAATTCGAATCGAGAATCGCGACTGGAAGAACTGGGAGAAGGCGTTGCCGGTCGAGGATGCCGATGGCGCTGAAGACGCCCAGCGGCGGCTGACTTCGCCGCGGCCGGGACATGCGGATCTGGCCGGCGCACTGAAGTTTAATTTTCACGACGCGCGATACATACTGGAACGTGCGTCCGCGCGGGAAACTGCGGCGCGCACAAGCGCGGGGGCGGTTGCCAAATTGCTCTTGCGCGAATTCGGCATTAGCGTGTTGAGCCATACAATCGCTGTGGGCGCCGTCAAACTGCAGCGCGCGGCGCAGTGGAACGAAATCGAGGCCATATGCGCGAATCTGGATTCGCCATTGCGCTGCGTGGACCAGGAAACCGAAACCCGCATGAAGGCAGAGGTCGACAAAGCGTTGCGCGCGGGCGATTCCGTGGGCGGAATTTTCGAGGTGGTGGCGCGAGGTGTGCCGCCTGGGCTTGGAAGCCATGCGCAATGGGACGAAAAATTGGACGGACGGCTGGCGCGCGCGGTGATGTCCATACAGGCGGTAAAGGGCGTCGAGCTCGGCACAGGAATCGCGCACGCGACATCGTACGGCTCGGAAGTTCAGGATGAGATTCGGTATGATGGGGAGAAGAAGCGGTTCCGAAGGAGTTCGAATCGCGCGGGCGGAATCGAAGGCGGAATCACGAATGGTGAAGATGTCGTTGTACGAGGGTATCTGAAACCCATTTCGACGTTGCGACGCGCGTTAGGCTCAGCGGATTTGAAGAGCAAGGAAAGCATCAAGGCCGCTTACGAGCGCTCGGATATTTGCGTGGTGCCGGCGGCGGGCGTTGTCGCCGAGTCTATGGTTGGATATGTGCTGGCGGAAGCGTTCCTGGAGAAATTCGGCGGGGACTCGCTCGAAGAGACGCGCCGGAACTTTCAAGGTTACCAAAACCAATTAGATGAATTCTAGGGTAGGAGACGAGCGACGACGATGATTCATCCGATCACGAAGTATCCCGCCGCGGTGCTTGAACAGCCTACGAAGGTCGTTGATAAATTCGATGCAGAGCTGGCGAAACTTGCGGAGGACATGTTCGAGTCCATGTACGCAGCACAGGGCGTGGGACTGGCCGCGCCGCAAATTGGTCTGAGCATGCGGATCGCGGTGGTTGACGTGACCGTGGGAAAAAATCCGGAAGCAAAGCTGGTGCTCGCAAATCCGGAAATCATTCGAACCGAAGGCGAGCAGCGCGAGGAAGAGGGATGCCTGTCCGTGCCGGGATTTCGAGGAAACGTGCTGCGGCCGCTATATGTCACCATTCGGGCGCAAGACGTGACCGGGAAAGAATACGAAATGAAGGCCGAAGGACTGCTGGCTCGAGCGTTCTGCCACGAAATCGATCATCTGCACGGGATCCTGTTTCTGACTCATCTGAGCATGTTGAAGCGCGACCTGATCAGGCGAAAAATTCGCAAGCTTACGAAAACCGGTGAGTGGTAGGAGAGCCGTGCCGCTTCGAATTGTTTTCTGCGGCACTCCGGCATTCGGTTTACCTTCCTTGAAGAAGCTGCTGGCCGAGTCTGAATTTTCCGTCGAGGCGGTGATCACGCAGCCCGACCGTCCGCGCGGGAGAGGTCAGAATCCGGCGCGTTCGCCGATCAAAGAAGCTGCGCTCGGCGCTGGACTGCAAATTTATCAACCAGAGAAAATCAAATCGGCGGATGCGGCTGAGTTCTTGAAGCGCGTCGCGCCGGACGCCGTGGTCATCATCGCATACGGGCAAATTATTCCGCGAGGCTTGCTTGGACTTCCGAGACTCGGCTGGATCAACTTGCATGGCTCGTTGCTGCCACACTACCGGGGCGCTGCGCCCGTTCAGCGTGCGATTCTCAACGGAGACACGCGTACAGGTTTGACCACGATGAGGATTGACGCGGGGCTCGATACCGGACCGATTCTGGAGCAGTTCGAATTGGACATTTCTGCGGATGAAACTGCACCGGAATTAATGGCGCGGATGAGCAGCGCGGGGGCGCCCTTGGTGCTCGACACACTCCGAAAACTCGCAAGTGGAGAAATTGAGCCACGCCGACAAGACGATGCGCGAGCGACTCTCGCGCCTCCCCTAAAAAAGGAAGAGGGACTGATCGGCTGGAACCGGCCTGCACGGGAAATCTATAACCGGATGCGAGCTCTCGAACCGTGGCCCAGGACGCACACACAATTTCGCGGCCGATTGTGCCACATCTGGGGACGCCCGATCGAAAGTCCCGCCAATTCAGACGCGCAGGGGCCGGGCACGATCTTCGAGACTCGCGACGAGATGCGCGTTGCCTGCGGCGACGGAACATGGCTGCGCGTCGACTACATACAGCCCGAGGGACGCAAGCGCATGAGCGCTCGCGAATTCGCAAACGGCGCACGAATATCGGCCGGCGAGAAATTCACTTCGTAAATCACATTCGAGTCATCAGATGCCCATCAGCCCCGCCAGAACAATCGCTTTCGATGCCCTGCTACGCGTGGAAACCGAGGCCGCGTATGCGTCCGAAGTGCTTCATGCGCGGCTGAACGCGAAAGTGAGCGCGCGCGATGCCTCTCTCGCAACTGAGATCGTCATGGGGACGCTGCGGTGGCAACGATTGCTCGATTTCTTGATCGAGCGTTACACCGGCAAGAAATTGGCGGCGCTTGACGTGGAAGTGCTCATCGCGCTGAGAATGGGAATCTATCAGCTGAAGCATCTCGCGCGAATTCCCGCGAGTGCGGCCGTGGACGAATCCGTCGAGTTGGTGAAACGCGCGCGAAAGCAATCCGCCGCATCGCTGGTAAACGCAGTGCTGAGACGTGCGGCGGGCGAAACCTCCAGGCCCACGCGAGAATTCCTGCCGCCTGAACTTCCATTGGCGGATGCGCTGGGGGTTCTTCATTCGCATCCCACGTGGCTGGTGCAGCGTTGGCTGGAACGATTTGGGCGCGAGAATACACTGGCGCTGCTCGAAGCAAATAACGAGCCGCCGCGAAGGGTTTGCGCTTTGAATGCGCCTGAACTCCGCGAAGAGGCGATGCGCTCGCTTGCCGACGCGGGCGTGGAAATCGAGCCCGGACGCTTGGCGCGCGACGCCTTCACGATAAGCAGCGGGGACGTGGCAAAAGCGACGGCATTCCAGAATGGATGGATCAGTTTTCAGGACGAAGCGTCGCAGATTGTTCCGCTCCTGTTGAACGTGGAAGCTGGAAATTCAGTGCTCGACGTGTGTGCGGCGCCGGGAGGTAAGACGCTGACGCTCGCGCGCAAGGCTGGGCCGGCTGGTCTGATAATTGCGGCTGATCGTCGCGAAAATCGCTTGCGCGCAATGCGCCAGCGCCTGGCGCATGCAGGCGTGTCGAACGTGAAGATGGTCGCGTTGGACGGAACGGCACGACTTCCCTTCAGCGTAAAGTTCGCGCGGATTCTGGTGGATGCACCGTGCTCAGGCACCGGAACACTCGCGCGAAATCCGGAAATCCGTTGGAAGCTGAAGCAGGATGATCTTCGAGAATTGCATGCGCGCCAAGTGATGCTGCTTGTTTCTGCACTGGAGTGTCTGGCGCCCGAAGGACTGCTCGTCTACTCGACATGCTCGCTCGAACCCGAAGAGAATGAAGAGGTCGTGCGTGAAGCGCTGGACGCGCATCCGAAATTCACAACGATCGCGGCGGAAATTCCTGCTAACACACTGGCCGAGGGAGTGGGCGCCGGGACGGTGATTGACCACGATGGTGCATTTCGAACGTTCCCCCCAATCCACTTCACGGACGGTTTTTTTGCTGCTGTGTTAGCCCGACGGTAACGGCTCTTCTTCACCAGCGTTGAAGCAATTCTGCACCGATGTTACTGTCGGCTTGTCGAGGAGAATCCGTGGGATTCAGGGAACGAAGCGAATGGGTGGGGCGCATGGCGCTGCTGATTTTCGTGCTGGCGTCCGTAGCCTTCCTCAGCGCCATTCTGACGATGCGTTTCGCGATTCAGGGACGCGAAATTGTTACGCCGGACGTGACTCGCGTGACGCTTTCGCGAGCACAAGCGCAACTCGAACGGCGCCGGTTGCACTTGCGCGTGGAAGATCGCATTTACAGCAGCCTGCCGCCGGACACGATTGCGCGGCAAAGCCCCCCCGCGGGGACCAGACTGAAAGTGGGCGAGTGGGTTCACGTGGTTGTGAGCCTGGGACAGCAAAAAGTGACAATCCCGCAACTCGATGACCGCAGTTTTCGCGCGGCGCAGATTGAACTGCTCAGCGAAGGGTTGCAGACCGGCGAAGTGTCGAGCGCTTATCTGCCGGAATTCCCCACGGACGTGGTATTGCAACAAGATCCGCCGGCCGGATCGACAAACGCGAGCAGTCCGCACGTGGACGTCCTTGTTTCGCTGGGGGCGCAGCCGCCCGCTTACGTGATGCCGGGCTTTGAGGGTCTGACGCTGGTGGAAGCGGAACAGCGATTGTCGGCAGCGGGATTGAAAGTGAGCAAAGTGACGCCGCTGCCCCTGACCGGAAGACCCTCGGGCACGGTGACGTCACAGCTTCCGCTACGCGGCACGCGAGTCGAGCCTGGAGCGAGCGTCGAATTGCAGGTAGCGCAATAAGCGCCCGCGCGGCTGTGTTACAATTCAAATTGAATTCATGACTCGACGTCCGCTCGAAATCGCACCGTCCATTTTGGCGGCCAACTTCGCCGTTTTGGGAGACGAAGTACGCGCGGTGGAAGCGGCGGGCGCCGCCGTAATTCACGTGGATGTGATGGATGGGCACTTTGTGCCCAATATTTCCATCGGCGTGCCCATTGTGGTGTCATTGAGCAAGGCAACCCGCCTGCCGCTTGATGTGCATCTGATGATTGAACGGCCGGGGGACTTCATCGAGGCGTTCGCAAAAGCGGGGGCGCACCGGATTTTGGTTCATCAAGAGGCGACCGCGCATCTCGACCGCGTGATCGCTCTAATTCACGAGCAGAATTGCGAAGCGGGCGTGGCGCTCAATCCTGCCACTCCGGTAGCGATGTTGAAGGAAGTGTTGGACCGGGTGGAAACAGTGCTGGTAATGACTGTGAACCCGGGATTCGGGGGCCAAAAGTTTATTCCTCAAACGGTGGACAAGATCCGGGAATTGCGGGATGTACGCTCACGATATGATTACGGCTTCCGAATTGGAGTGGATGGGGGAGTAACGCTGGAAAATACAGCGGAACTTGTAACCGCCGGAGCGGATACTCTGGTGGCAGGCACTTCAATCTTCCATACAACGGATCCGGGCGCTGCCGTTCGGCACATGCGGCAATGCGCGAATGACGCGATCTCGCAAAGGGTGTGATGAAAAGCATATCGAAACGACCTTCCTTTTGGCTTACAGCGGCAGTCCTCGTATCTTTGATTCCGGCAGGATGCCTTTTCTCGGGACACAAAAAGACCGCGGCAAAAACTCCCGATGCGAACGCGGAACCCGACAAGATTCTCTACGACCGCGCGCTGAATGACTACAACCACGGACGCTACACGGAATCACGCTTGAGCCTGCAGACACTCATCAACAGCTATCCCGACAGCGAATATCTCGCCAAGGCAAAACTTGCCGTGGCGGATTCCTATTACAAAGAAGGCGGCACCGAGGGATTGACGCAAGCCGTCGCCGAATACAAGGACTTTGAGACGTTCTTTCCCTTCCTGGAAGAGGCCGCCTACGCGCAGATGCAAATCGGCATGGCGCATTATCGGATGATGGAGAAGCCGGACCGCGATGCCACCCAGGCGCGGCTTGCGGAGCAGGAATTCCAGACGTTCCTTCTGAAATACCCGAAGAGTCCTCTGGTGCCGCAGGCGGAGCAGCGTCTCCGAGACGTGCAAGAAGTGATTGGCGGCGGAGATTTCGAGGTCGCGCATTTTTATTACGTGAAGGGTGATTACCGCGCGGCCGCGTCCCGGCTGGTCGAAGTGGCGAATCGGTATCCGCTCTTCAGCCAAGCAGACCGAGCGCGTTGGATGCTGGGGGATATTTACCGTCGCGCGGCGAGCGGCTCGAAAAATGAGCGAGAGCGCGCGCGGTGGCGCAGCCTGGCGGACGACGAGTATGCCGAGTTGGTCAAGGAATACCCAATGTCGTCGCTGGCGGCCCAGGCCAAGCAGCGCCTGTCGGAAGACAGCGCGAAAATCCCACCGCCGGACCCCGATGCCTTGGCGCGAGCAAAATACGAGGAGAAATTCGCACACGATCACCCAGGACTTGTGCATCGCGCCATGGGCGTGATGAAGAGTGCCCCGGATGTGTCCATGGCTGCACATACAGGCGCTCCGGATTTGAATCCACCGGAGAATTTGGGCGGGCCACAAGACGTGACTTCCGCTTCCGGCTTGGGTAGCGACACAACTGGCACAGGCTCTTCGCAGGGGAACATGAATATCCAGACGGTTTCTCCGGAATCCTCGACGCCGCCGCCTGCGAGCGTGCCGCCTCCGGCTGATCCACCCAGCACCTCGGGCACATCATCCAACACGGTCACGTCAACGCCGCCCGCTACGGAGGGTGCGCCACCGTCAACGAACACCGCGCCGCCAACCACGAACGGCAGCGGGACTTCTTCCAATACTGCTGCCTCCGACGCTGGTACGTCGGCGAACACGGCGGCGACGGCTTCGGATCAGCAATCTGCGCCAGACGCGCAAAAGCCTCACAAGACAAAAGCCGACAAGAGCAAAGAGTCCACCAGCAAGCGGAAACGGGGCCTCAAGAAACTCATACCCTGGTAAATCGTGTCCCGTGTCTTGCTGGACCCTGCTAACACGTGGGGCACGCCCCTCGCTCGAACCCGTTGACTGCCTCCGATACGGGTGTTCCAATATCTATAGGAAAGGCGCAGTTTGCCCGCAGGGCGAATAATGCCTGCGAGGAGTGATTTTGCCCACAATCCTGGTCGCGGACGACAACAGTAACATTCAGAAGATGGTGTCCCTCGTCTTCGAAGAAAAGGGCATTCGTGTGGTTGCGGTAGGCAATGGAGAAGCAGCCTGCCGGAAAGTGCCCGAGGTACGTCCAGACCTTGTACTGGCCGATGTGTTCATGCCGGTCCGAAACGGTTATGAAGTTTGCGAGTTCGTTAAGCAAGATTCGCAATTCGCAAACATTCCCGTGATCTTACTCGTGGGAGCGTTTGACCCGCTGGACGAGAAGGAAGCGCAGCGAGTGGGCGCGAATGGCGTGTTGAAGAAGCCCTTTGTCCCACCTGACCCATTGATCGCGATGGTCACTTCCCTGCTGCCGAAGAGCGCGCCGCCAGAACCTGCACCCGT
>DASZCH010000039.1:0-6389 GCA_035943235.1 Candidatus Acidiferrales bacterium | reverse complement strand
GGGTGGAGGGGAGTGCTCAAGGGTATCCCTATCCGGGCGTACAGTAAAGCGCCTCTCGGGTCCGTTCTTGTTTCAGGTTCGAGATCGTAGCGCCAGAATCCCAGAGTAAAGTCCGATTGTCGTTTTCGTCCCGAACTTGCGCGGAAACCTTGCCGGAACATGTCAATGCGGCTAGTTTTGGAATTAAGGCAACCACATGAGAACGTTCCTCGTCGGCTTGGTCCTCATTCTAGTGCCGGAAGGCTGGCGCAGCGGCTGGCACTCGGAAGAATCAATCAATTGGCGCGAAGCTGCTGTCGTGTCCGGCCTTCTGCAGGCGATCAGTGCGCTCACGGCTTACGTGTTTTGGTATGTCTACTCGGCGGGTCACTGGGCACAAAATGCGATTACCGCCGCCGTGCGCGCACACACCAATTTACACGTTGGCAGCGGCACGATCGGCTCGCTCACCTTCGTAGTAATCGCGCTGCATCCCATAACATGGCTGCTGTGGTATTTCGCGATTGAAGGCCTCATGCGAACCCTGAATGCCAGGGCCAGGATGGAGACACGCGCGACGTTGCCGTTGCGGCTTGTTGACCGCGCGGTGCATCTTGCCAAACGTGGAGAATGGAGCAGGCCGCCGTTGCGCGATGAGGTGACGCGTACGGAAGGAAATTTGGATCTGAAGATTGCTTCCCGCAAGAGCAAGCCGCACTGGAAATATCCCCTCACAATACGGTACAGGGGCGAATTCTTTCAGGTGCAGGGCGAAGAGCACGTCGCGATGGTGAGCCGACGTCCGCACATATACTTGCTTCGCCGGCTGCCGACGAATGAAATTCTCCGAGGGTTGGAAGAGTACGATCCAATCGACGCCTTTGTTGAAGACAATCCTCCAGGCTTCCTGGCAACCGTGTACGGTGAAATGCGTAAGAAATTTGCGAAGTAGATCTGGAGGGACTGCACCGACAGTTCCGCGAGCGAATTAACCGGACCGGTATACCTAGGGATCGCCAATGAAAGTGCTGCAACAATTGGCCAAGTCATCCCGCACGACGAGGAGAGCCTGGTCAGGGGCGCCGATGAGCCGATAGTGGGCCAGTGACGTCACTTCATGCAAAGTGAATGTGAAGAGAAACTTTCGGCCAGAAATATCGTATTGATAAAGGGAAGCCTCCCAGAGGCCCTGCGCTACGGGTACCTGTTCCATGATGAAATGGCCGCCACGATAAACTTTGCCGAGAATGCCGCCGCCGATCGAGATATCACGGATAATCTCGGCGTCGGCGCGCACAAGCTGGGCGGCCGACGGGTCGATCCAAAGCATGGCGCGGGCGTGAACCAGCCAGTCGGTGGAATCACCTCGAGGCTGATAGGCGGGGTTGGGACTGAGCTGTATCCGTTCGAGAAGGCGGCCATCGCGCATTTCGCGGCCGGCCCAGGTAAAGAGGTAGGCACCTGCAACGCTATTGATCAGGCGTTCGCGGTCTTTGAGTTTCTTTTTTTGTTTCGCAACCGAAGCAAGTTCGCGTGGGTCGTTAGCATGGATCGCGATCTCAAGGACGCGCTCCCATTCACGCAACTGGCGCCGGTACTCGTTGGGCGGGACTGCCTGGTTGTTTTCCTTGACCAGCAGTTTCAGATTGCCGCTTCCGGTGGGTACGACACGATAGAGCTTGTCTTCCGTAATGCGGCGGTCGGAGCCATTGCGCTCGACGTGATGCTCCAGTCGCTCGAAGGTGTCCAGCGCTACATCATTGCGATGCTGATTGGCAATCACGCGCCCGAGCAAGCCGCGAATCTGTTCCGTCGTGAGGGCGGTTTGGTCGGAGGCCAATTGCGCGGACTGTTGCTTCGCTCCGGCCCGCGGCAAGAGAAACGCAGTGGCCACAATCGCGATAGCGCACCCGAATTGGAGCAGACGCTTCATCGAAAATGAATAGTCAATTCCCTTCGGGAAGTCTCGTATGATGGTTCAGAGAAACGGTCCCTGTATCGCTCTTCGTATTGTAGCGATGTTTGGCTTTGCCGAGGTGCGGGGTCTGTGGGATTGGTATCGAGAGCGTTATCTTGTGCATTAATCTTATCCTGGAGAGAACTTTTATCTCCTGGGTAACGTCTATAGTGATTAGATGCCGAAACAGCCCAAATTAGGACTTGGCTTTCGACAGGCGAGCGTGACGCTGCGTGAGGCAACGTGGCTTGCGTTCGATACCTTGCGTGCGCATAAGCTACGCAGTTTTCTGACACTGCTCGGGGTCATCCTGGCGGTGACGACGCTCGTCTCCGTGATGAGCGTGCTCAATGGGCTGAATCTCTACGTGGCTAACAAGATTGCCAACCTGGGTTCCAATGCGTTCGTGCTTGATCGCATCGGCATCGTAACGAACTTCGACGACTTTCTGAAAGCGAACAAGCGGCCGCCACTGCGTATGGAAGACTACCACGCGCTAAAAGACCACCTGCAGTATTCGAAGGAGGTGGCGGCGGAAGAAAACTCGGTTGCGGATGTGCATCAGGGCGAAAAGCTAATGGAGGATGTACAGATCATCGGAGCGACGCCCGAATTCGCCGAAGTTCGGGATTTCGATGTTGCCTCGGGCCGTTTTTTTACGTATGCCGATGAAGATCATCGCTCCCCTATCTGTTTTCTCGGGAACGACGTGGTGACGAAACTATTTCCTGGAGTCGACCCGATCGGCAAGGAAATTCGGGCCGGCTCACAGCAGTGCCAGGTGATCGGTACCGCCAAATCACTGGGAACGATTCTGGGCCAGTCGCGAGATAACTTTGTAATGCTGCCGCTGACGACCTACCGCACCGTCTGGATGAGCGCCGACGATTCAATCACCATGTTCGTCGAAGCGATCAGCACCGAGGCGATGCCCGAAGCCGAAGACGAAGTGCGTGTACTATTGCGGTCGCGGCGTCACGTTCCGTATCGAACAGAAGACAACTTCGGAATCATCGAGCCGTCATCAATTACCGGCCTCTGGGAAAGACTGACCGGAAATTTATTCGGCATCGCGGTCTGGCTGACGAGCGTGTTCCTGGTGGTCGGCGGAATTGTGATCATGAACATCATGCTGGCGAGCGTCACGGAACGAACTCGGGAAATTGGTTTGCGAAAATCGTTGGGTGCGCGGCGGCGGCACATCGTGCTGCAATTTCTGATGGAATCGTCGATTTTATCGGGAATTGGAGGGCTCGCAGGGATTTTTCTGGCCGTTGCGATCGCCATGCTCGTGCGGGCGTTATCGCCGCTGCCAATCTCGACTCCGGTTCACGCTGTGGTGATTGCACTGGTGCTTTCGACGAGCGTCGGACTTTTCTTCGGGATTTATCCGGCAATGCGCGCGTCGCGACTTGATCCAATTGAAGCATTGCGTGCGGAAACGTAGGCACAAGCGATGAAACAAGACATCCGCGAAAATCTTGCGTTGGCTTTCGACACACTCCGCACGCACAAAGCGAGGAGCGCCCTGGCCGTACTGGGTGTGGTAATCGGCGTGGGCGTGATCATTATCGTCGCATCGTTGATCACGGGATTTAAGGCGACGATCGCCGCGGAGATCGAAGGCTACGGCGCAGACACGGCTTACGTGGATCGTTTCGACCAGGGACCTCATGTCGGACGCCCGTCGAAACAAGTCCGCGAGAGGCCGCCGCTTTCCCTCGCGGATGGTGAAGCCATCCTGGCCTCATGTCCGTCGGTGAAGCAGATCGCCATTTCGACTTTCAATTGGCATCAGACCCACAGCATCCGTTATCAAAAAAATCAGGTCCAAAATATGGAATTCCGCGGCACGTTTCCCGCATACATCGAAGTTTATGGCAATGCCCAAATGAAAGCGGGCCGTTTCTTTACCGACTCGGAGAATGAACATCACGAAAAGGTAGTGGTGTTGGGCGAAAATATCGCGACGGCGCTTTTCCCGACCGCGAATGACGCATTGAACCGGAGCGTAGTCATCGACGGTTCAGATTTCCTCGTTGTCGGCGTCTTTGAAAAGCCTCCTGGCGGGTTTGGCATGCAGGACGAAGATCGCCGCGTGACGATTCCCTACAACACGTTTATGAAGATGTTCCCCTCGACCCAGGACAATGGCTACCGGTTCCTTGCCTATCACGGAAGATTGGATGAAGCGGTGGACGAAGCACGCGAAGTGCTCCGGCGGCGAAGAAAAGTGGCCTATACCGCACCAGACAATTTTTCGATCACCACCCAGGTGCAGGAGGAGGAGCAGTTCAACCAGATCATCGGCGGAGTGGCTCTGGTGCTGATCGTGTTGAGCTCGATTGGCCTGCTGATCGGCGGCGTGGGCGTTATGAACATCATGCTCGTGAGTGTGACGGAACGGACACGCGAGATTGGCGTGCGCAAAGCCATCGGGGCGCGCAGTCGTGACATCACGTGGCAATTCCTGTTCGAAGCGATGACCTTGACGGGTTCCGGCGGCATTCTCGGCGTTCTGTTTTTCAGCGGGCTCGCGATGCTCATTCCGCACGTTACGTCCATGAAAGCTGCGGTGCCGCTTTGGGCTGTACTCGTCGGCATCGGAGTGTCAGTGGGCGTTGGACTGGTCTTTGGCGTGTGGCCGGCAGTAAAAGCAGCGAAGCTCGATCCCATCGAAGCCCTTCGCTACGAATAATTTCGGCTTCAAAGCTTTTCAGCGCATATGACCGGCAGACTGCCTAGTTGGTGGCGCGAGGCGGGACCCCAGGAGCAACGAGGGCCACGAGTTGTGGGTCTTCCTGCATATCTTGCGGGAATTTGCTCACGTAACGGCTCAGAGCGTGGCACCAAAGTCTATGCATGAAGGCATAACCGAAGGTGCGCATTTCGTTCATCGCCTCGGGCTCGGTCCATCCTTCTTCCGCCATGCGATAGACGGCGACCATCGCGCCCGTGCGATCAACGCCTTGATAGCAGTGGACAAAAACTTTTTTACCGCGATTCTGATTTAAGATCCGCAAGAAATCTGCGGCGATCTTGTCCGATGGATTGCGGCAATCCCAGCTCAAGACAATTAATTTCATGTTATGCGCTGCGGCCTCGTGTCTCTCCTGGTTCAAGTTCAAGCCGCGAAAATCGACGATAATGTTTATTCCCAATTTTGCGAGGCTCTGAAAACCAAGATCGGACGGCTGCGCTCCGCGGAAGAGAGTTGGTGCGACCTCGCCAAAATTCGGCACACCCGCGAGACGGATTTTCTTGGCTGGCGCGTGGGCAATTGTGGAATTCTTAGCCTTGGATTGGGCGTGAAGCGCTGGAACCGTCACGCAGACCCAGAGAGCGGCAATCATTATTCGTCGAAGGCGGGGAATCTGTTGCGATACTCCCATAAAAATTAGATGCACAAGCGGATAACGACGATGGCGAAACAATGCAAATGAGAGAATGCGGGAGTTGTGCCTCCAAACTAAACCACTACCTATAGACAAGTTGGGCACGCTGACCCAAAGATTTTGTGGTAGCATTGCGCTTTCTACTTGACACTTTTTCCACAACCCAGTAATACTGCCGTCCCAGATTCGGGGAGCATGGTACGGGCCGCGAGCAGGGGGAACGGAAGAATCACGGCGCCGACCCGGGTTAAAAAGCCGACGAAATTAAGGGCCAGCCGCCCGACCGTAATTTGTACGTAAAGTGCGGGAGGAGCGAAGCTTTTCCTTTTTTCGGTTTTTCAGACTGTGTGGAAATCCACAGTCGCCCGGCTTGCGCTGAACTGCTCCAAGAGCTAGAGTCATTCTCTCCAATCGAGCGACGGCTGCCTGCCCTCTCAAACCGTCGCGTAAGCCGGAGCTCCGGGATTGCGGTATAATTATTAAAACCCGCTTTCCCCCGCCCGGTAAATCCATCAGCGGCAGGACTGCCTGCGCGGAGGCGGAAATATGGCGGAAGCGAAAATGGCATTGAGCGGCAATTTGGCTGGGAAAATGGACGTCGAGCAACACGATCACAAGGCAATTCAGACCGGATTGGAGTTCCGGCGCAAATTCACGGACGGCAAGGTGTCACCCTTCGACGCGGTCGAATGGGAGCGGCGGACGGCGCAGATTGGCAACGAAAAGGGGCAGGTGATTTTCCGCCAGGATAATATTGAAGTTCCGAAGGCATGGTCGCAGACGGCAACAAACATTGTCGCGTCGAAATATTTTCATGGAAAGCCGAACACGCCTGAGCGCGAAGGCTCGGTGCGCCAGCTCATCGGGCGCGTGGTGGACACGATTGTGCGCTGGGGAGAGCACGACGGCTATTTCGCCTCGGCGGATTCGCGCGCGGCGTTTCGCGACGAACTGACGCACTTGCTCGTCGAGCAGAAGATGGCCTTCAACTCGCCCGTGTGGTTCAACGTGGGTGTGCAGCCCAAGCCTCAGTGCTCGGCGTGCTTCATCAACTCCGT
>DASZCH010000038.1:0-19845 GCA_035943235.1 Candidatus Acidiferrales bacterium | reverse complement strand
CAACTCCAGGACTGCCGGGGATGATCGGCAGTCCCGCCGCGGACATTTCACGGCGCGCGCGATCTTTTTCCCCCATCATGCGGATCACTTCCGGCGAAGGCCCGATGAACGTGATGTGCGAAGCCTGGCAGACTTCAGCGAAATTCGCGTTTTCCGACAGAAAACCGTAGCCTGGGTGAATGGCGTCCACATTGGTAATTTCCGCCGCGCTGATAACGTGGGGAATGTTGAGGTAACTCTCGGAAGAGCGAGCAGGGCCGATGCACACCGCTTCATCTGCAAAGCGCACATGCAACGAGTTGCGATCCGCCTCCGAATACACGGCAACGGTGGGAATTCCCAACTCCTGGCATGCGCACAAAACGCGCAGTGCGATTTCGCCGCGATTCGCGATTAGGATTTTACGAAACATTTTCTCCTGGGCGCGAGTGCCGGCGCTACGCTACTGTTTGCGGCTGGGATGAATCGCGAAGAGCGGCTCGCCGTATTCCACGGGCTGCCCATTCTCGACGAACACGCGCATCACTTCGCCCGCCACATCCGCCTCGATCTCGTTCATCAGCTTCATGGCTTCGATGATGCAAAGGACCCGGCCTGCGTCCACATGGTCGCCGGGGCGTACAAACGCATCGGCTCCGGGGGTCGGTGAAGAGTAGAAAGTGCCCACAATGGGCGATTTGATGACATGGAGATTTTCATCAATGGGTTGCGGAGACGAATCGGCCGGCTTCGGCGCGGCCGTCGCGCCTTCCGCCGGATGGGCTACCAGGATTTCTGGCGCGTGGATGGCGCGGAAAGGAATACCGGCGTTCGATTGTGCTTTGCGGAGGCAGATTCGCACACCTCCGTTTTCGTATTCGAATTCGTCGAGGCTGTGCGCTTCCATGAACTCGAGAATTTCGGAGACCTCGCGCAGGTCAGGCCCGGACCTTCCCGAGAGGCCTGACTTGCGCTTCTTGGCTTTACTCTTCATCCGATTTCAATCAACTCCCTGTTGCAGTGGGTCAGGTACTTCGCGCCCGATGTAGTCACAACGGCGTCGTCTTCGATTCGAATGCCGCCCGTACCTTCCACGTAAACTCCGGGTTCAAGCGTTACCACAGCCCCGGCGCGAAGCACCGAATGATCTCCGCGCCCAAGTCTGGGTGACTCGTGAACCTCAAGGCCCAAGCCGTGGCCAGTGCTATGCGTAAATTTCTTGTCGAGGCCCGCTTCCTTCAGAACGCGCCGCGCTGCAGCGTCAACTCGGTCGGCAGTCACGCCGGGGTGCAAGGCATGCCGCGCAGCCTGCTGCGCTTCGAGTACCGCTCCGTACCAGCGGCGCATCTCCGGAGAGGCACGACCCACACAAACTGTGCGCGTCAAATCGCTCGAATAGCCGCGCAGTATAGCACCGAGGTCAAACACGACCAACTCGTTTTTCTTCACCAGCTTCCGGCTTGGGCGGGCGTGCGGCCACGCGCCGCGCTCGCCCGACGCGATGATTGTATCGAAAGCCGGGCCAGCGGCGCCTTTGCGTCTCATCCGGTATTCAAGCTCCGCCGCTAAATCAGTTTCAGACACGCCGGGCCGCACCAGCGGTAGGGTCTCTTCCCAAGACGAGCACGCTATGTCGGCTGCCTCCTGCATCGTGGCCAGCTCAGACTTGTCCTTGACCATCCGCAGCGCCTCAACGTTCCCATCCCAAGGAGTCCAAAAGATTCGCCCTGCATTATTCTCAAGCAAACCCTTCTGCGCCACAACTAAGTGCGCCCCTTCAAATCCAATGCGCCGCCTTGGGAGGGACTTGAGGTGTTTGCCAAGCTCTTTGAGCAATGAACCGCGAACGATCTTAACCTTGGCGTCAGTGACTTCCTGCTTGCTTTGAAAGGTATAGCGTGGGTCGGTGAACAGAGCCGCGTCGGTCGCCGTAATCAAGAGGATGCCCGAACTTCCCGAAAATCCCGTCAGATAGAGAATATTCGGCAGATGAATAACTACGAACGCATCCAGCTCGTCAGCGTCCATCCTTTGCCGCAAAAGCGAAAGGCGGGACGGCTGGCTCGCCCGTTCCGCCTTTTCGGATACCTTGGTTGCCGCGATTTGCCCCTCCGCTTCCCGGATTACATCGGAAGAATACGGGGAGTGATGAAGAAGAGCAACTCTTGAGAGTTTGTGCTTATCGACGTATGCCGGAAAAGCTGTCCGACAATCGGGATACTTCCAACGAACGGAACCTCGTTGATCGTCGTTTGCTGGTTCGACACGATAATCCCGCCAATCATGAGTGTTGCGCCATCGCTCACCAGCACACGCGTATCCGCGGACTGCGTGTCGAGAGCTGGTATACCCTGAATTCTCGGGACTGCCGGGTCAATCTGGGTGTTTTCAACATGGATGTTCATAAAGATTGTCCCATCCCCGGTAATTTGAGGGGTCACCTGAAGTTCCAGAACGGCGTCCACAAACTGAACGGAAATCGTGTTATTGATAACCGTTTGAATCGGAATCTTGGTTCCCTGCTTAATAGTTCCCTGCTCGTTATTCTGCGTATATATCGTGGGCTTCGAGAGCAGCTTGCCGACGCCCTTCGCTTCGGCGGCGGAAATGATGTAGTCCAGGGCAAAATTCGCCGAAGAAAAAGCGTATGACACTCCGCTGGTTGGCACGGATGCCGCCAGATTCGTCACCAGGGGCATCGCCACGCTGGTTGGCGTACCGCCTGTGGGCGCGGTCGTTCCGCTAATCACCGGAGGAGCTGGAAGCGGTGGAACGAAGCGGCTGATCGGACTCGTCCCGACTGCGCCGACACCGCCGAAAAGATTGCGCCCGCCCGTCGCCGACCCGCTGAAAGCGAACTGCGAGCCGAGGTCACGCGCGAAGTTGCGGTTGGCCGCGACAACTCGCGCCTCAATCTCGACCTGCTGCGAGCGTTTGTCGAGTTCACGCAACAGATTATCGACAACTGGAATCACCGTCGGAATATCGCTGATAATCAGGGTGTTCGTTCGCGAATCCGCGAAAACGCCGCCTCGGGGTGAAAGAAATTTCTTGATGGTGTCGGAAAGATCCGTAGCCTTGGCGTAATTCAGCACGCGGGTGGTGGTCACGAGATCCGCAGCCTCGACTTGGGACTTGGCCAGTTCCTTCGACTCGTCCGCTTCCCTCTTGACCGTGGATTTCGTGGCGATGCGCAGCACATTGCCATCCAATTCCTTATCGAGGTCATTGTTCTTCAACACAATGTCAAGTGCCTGATCCCACGGCACATTATCGAGAACCAGTGTCAGTGTTCCCTTGACTCCTGGGTCCACCACGACATTCAATCCGCTGATTTCATGAATCAGGCGGAAAAAATCCTGCAAATCCACATTCTTCAAGTTCACAGAGATTGGTGCGCCGGTGTATCGTGCCCCTCCCGCCGTCTCGGAGTCCTGCGTAATGACGGATGCTGGGCTCGCCGGTGTCGGCATGGCGGCCGATTGTGCCTGAGCTGATGAATTGCTCTGGGCCGGTGTTTTTTCGGGAACCGCAGCTTCCTGTGTGGGAGTCACGACGGGCAAATTCCCCGGAGTTGCTGCAGGAGGCCTCACCGCAGGAGTTGCTGCGGGCGTCTCCGACTGTTCTGGCGCGCTTGATTCTTGTGGTTGTTGCGCAAGGGGCGCATTGGAGCCTGCTGGCTTCGCCTCTCCTTGCGTCGCCGGAACCGTCACGCGCACCGTCGTTTTTGGAAGCGGGCCGCTGCTCTGAGACTCTGCTTCCGTTGTATTAGAGGACTGGGCGGGCTGGGCAGAACTCGGATCCGTTTCAGCGGCGCTGTTATCGTTAACCGCCGATTGTGCATTCGGTGAGGAAGTGGAATTCGATGGCGATGCGGCCCCAAACTCAACCACAATTCCGCCTTCCACGTGTTTCACCTGGTAAGCGGAGGCCGTCGAGAGGTCGATGACGACCCGTGCGACTTGTTGAGAAAACTGTCCCGCACGAACTTCGCGAATCGGTGCCAGCGTGCTCGGAATCTTCCGTGCCGCAGACATGTGCGCGCTGCTGAAATCGAGTACCAGACGCTCTGGTTTGCTCAATCGAAGCTCGTGGTAGTTCAAGACCCCTGAGCCAAGCACGAGCACTTCGGGAACGTCGCCATTCTTCGCAATCGAAATCTGGCGAATGGCCGCCGAGGCGCCGGAGTTGCTGTTCGGCGCGGAAGTCCGCAATGCCGTATTAATCAGGCGCGGCGAATCCCCATTACGCGCGTGCGCTGAAAGAAAATTCCTTTTTGAAACGACAATTTCGAGTTCATCCCGCCCCTGGCGGCTGACCTTCGGCGTGGCTCCTTCGCCAAGAAGAATCTCAAGCCGGGAAATCGTCTTCGTTCCCGACTCATATTGCTCGAGGCGGTAACTGCGAACGATATCCGTTCCTAGAACCTGGGCGGCGTCCGTCGCTGTCGTGGTTACGCCGGTAAGGTCAATGTAATAGAGGTTGGCGCTGGGATGATGGACTTCGTAATCGAATGGGCCGCTCGCTTTCGCGTCGAGGCGTACTACTCCCTGCCCAACCGCAGAGGTGACCTTGACCGACGCTCCGGAATCTGCGCGGAGTGCGCCAGTCGGAATTAGTAGGCTCGCTGCCGTCAGGCAGGCAAGCCCTAACGGCCGCCAAATCTTGCTCATTGCTCGTCTCCTGCTATCGGGTAGAGTCGTTTGCTCACTTCGCGTTCCACTGTTCTGCCAAACGGGTCCTTGTTTTCCTGGCGAAACACAATGTCGTCCAAACTTATTTTCTCAACAACCCCGTCATACAAGTGGTCGCCGTCGTGGAGGAAATAAACGCGGTCCTGCGGATTGGCTACCACCGCGACCATCCCCTCGGGGGTCTTTACCATGCCTTCCAATTGCATTGTCGATACTTGCAGCCCCGCGATTCCCGGAGGCAGGTTCAAATGGCCTCCGCCGGCGTTGCCAGTCTGAATCAGCGGAGCAAAAGGATCACGCTCGCGGGCGGTCGCCGGCTTTGAGGCAGGCGCTTTCGCTGCCGGCTTTCCGGTCTGGGCCTTTACTGGCGGTTTTTGGCTCTGACTTTGGGCTGCCCACGAAGAGGACACACACCAGACCAATAGCCCCAGAAGCGCAATCACTCTCGCAAATGTTTTCACGCGTTCCATATCTCCCCGCCCATAGGGTTAATGCTTTTTGCCAGGAGCCGCCGGCTTCGTGCTCGCCGCGACTTCCTCAGCAGACTTCGAGAAAAATGTCGTTATCGTGAACTCGCCGGTCACTGTTGAGCCCGGTACCATCCTGAATTGGTTTCCGCCCCCGCCAGACTTGATGTCACTCAACTTCAGATCGCCCACATTGATAATGCGCGACAACCGTCCAAGCCGTGCGAAGAAGTCCAGCACCGAATAATAAGGACCGTCCGCCGTAATCTTGAAGGGCATCTCGTAGTGGTACTCCTTAGTCACAACCGGCTGCGTTTCGATTTTCCGAATCATCACTCCCGAACCCGACGCCGCGCCTTGCACCATAATGATGAATTGGTCGACTTCCTTATTCTCCGGGACGATCGCCTGCAGCGTGGCAAGCTGTTTTTGCAATGCTTCCATCTCGCCTTGAAGCTCAACGCGACGTTGCTGGTATACGCGCAACGTCTGAACTTCAGCTTCGAGTGGCTTCAACTGCGCGTTCGCAGTGTCAACAGCCACGCGCTCCCTTTGCACAGGGGATCCGGGAACATACAACCCCCCAAGAACTAAAATCACGGCTAGGAATAGAAACGCCAGTGCCTGAACCGGCCACGACATTTCACGAAACGAGGTTGCCATTGCTCCTCCCTAGCTCTTTCCCGGTCGTGCCGGCGCCGCAGGCGGAACTCCACCCGCTGGCTTCGGCTGGTTGACTTGGGCCGACATGATGAATTTATACGTCTGCGCGCCTTTTACGAGGTCGTTCTCCGCCGCGGACTGAATTTCGATTTTGTCGAAATATCCCGAACGCTTCATCTGCGTGATAAAGTTCGCGACAGCATTAATCGACGCGGCTTCGCCGGTAATGTTCAGCGTGTCACCTTTACGTTCGAGCGAAGTGAGCCACAAAGAATCCGAGCGCCCTACCGTATTGGCGACCATCTGTAACAACTGTTGGCCACCCGAACGGTTGGCCTGTAACGTCTCGATCACGCCGATGCGCTGCTGCAGCACCGTCTTTTGCGCCTCAAATCGTTCCACGTCCGCCTTCGTTTGTTGCAGCCGCGTGCGCTCAGACTGCAAATTGCTGATGTGCGCATTGATAGTCGCCAGCTCGCTCGATTTCTGGTGATACATCACAACAAGCACAATGATAGCCAGGACAACTGCGGCAGCGAAAAGCACCAGTCGTAACGACGACTCGAGCGGAATTGATGGTCCCGTTGTCTTTGGCCGTTCCTGGCCGAGGAGGTTGATCCGAATCATGGGGTATCAAAACTCCTTAGCGCCAGCCCCACTGCAATTGCCAACCGTGGCGCCATTTCGCGAATTTTCTCGTCGTCGTGCCGCCCCGGATTCACGGCAATCTTCCGGAACGGGTACAGTTCCTCCACCGGCATCCCAAACTCTTCTCTCAGCAGGTCGAGCAGCCCGGGAACGCGCGCCGTTCCTCCTGCAACAACAATGCGGCGTATATTCTCTCCGCTCGCTGTGGCGCGGAAGAAATCAAAAGTCTTTTGGATTTCGAGCGTCAGGATGTCCGAGACCGAGCGCAAGATAGAAGCGCGCTGTTCATCCGTAACGCCCGGAAGCGTGCCTCCCATTTTCAGCCGTTCCGCATCTTCGTAGTTCAGGTCCAGTTCTTTCTGCAAGGCGTCGGTGTACTGGTTGCCGCCGACGGAGACGTCGCGTGTAAACAATGGCGTCCAGCCCCGGATGATGTTGATATTCATGACGCTCGCGCCGATATTGAGCAGCGCTACCACCTGCGCCGGGTCAGGATCGTAATTAACCTCGAAGCAGTTCTCCAATGCGAACGCGTCGATATCCACCACGACCGGAGTTTTTCCCGCCTGGGCTAGCACGTTCGTGTGATTCAGAATTTTGTCCTTCTTCACCGCAACCAACAGAACGTCCATTTGACTGTCTGTCGTCTCCAAAAGCTGGTGGCTCAGGTTCACGTCCGCGATATCGAAGGGAATATGCTGGCTGGCTTCGGCTTGAATTCGGTCGTAGAGCTCATCTTCAGCCATCAGCGGCATGGGAACACGCTTGACGATCACCGAATGCCCCGATACCGACGTCGCTACGTCTTTAATCTTGATTTTCTGCGAATCGAAGATGGAGCTGATGCGCTCAGCCACCGCGGGTGCGTCCATGATTGCGCCATCGACCACCGTGTCCTGGGCCAGCGGCTCAATCCCGAAACTGACGAGTTCGTAGCCCTGTTTGGTCTTTCGAAGTTCGACCGCCTTCACGGAGCTCGACCCGATATCCAGACCGATCAGAGATTTTGATTTCCCCATCCCGAACATCGTGTCGCCCCTCGCTCGCGGACTTGCTTCACGGCCGCATGCCGTGGCCACGGAAACTCAGTTTGTCTTTTAAGTAGCGCTCGTCAGTTTCCGATCCACCCCGGGTCGAACTGACAGTCGCATTGAAAAACCGCGTTACAGTACTGCTGTACCCTTATGTCATCCCAGTGATTCGAGTGTCAAGCAACGGCGCTCGTCTGGTGTGCAGTTGGTAATCGTGAGCACTTTGAGATTAAAAAGTAGGTCGGAGAGGAAGTCCACCATCATTCAACGAGAACGTGCGAAAAGGGAACCTGTTCGACTGGGCAGGATTTGTTACTATCGCGGACGTGAAAGGTCAATTTTCAGAGATTGCCATAATGCGTCTACACGAGATTTTGTCGCGGCGTCCATGCGAATCTCATCCGGCCACGGACGTGCAAATCCTTCCGATTGCCACTTCCGCGTTCCGTCAATACCCATCTTCGAGCCGAAATCTTGCAGACGGGACGCATGTTCCAGCGTATCCACTGGACCTAAAACGAATTCAATGTCGCGCTGCGGATCGATTGCGCATAACGTCTTCCACACCACTTCCCGGAAATTCTGGATAGCAACGTCGTGGTCTACCACGACAATTACTTTGGTAAACATGGCCTGTCCGAGCGACCAGATTGCATTCATGATTTTTCGCGCATGGCCGGGGTATGATTTTCGAATCGCGACGATCATTAAGTTCTGAAATATGCCTTCCGCAGGCATTGCTACGTCCACGACCTCCGGATATTGCATCTTCATCACCGGCAAAAAAACGCGCTCGATGGCGTGGCCCATGAAGAAATCCTCTTGCGGAGGCGGGCCGACGATGGTGGTCAGGTAAAGTGGGTCCTTCCTGTGGGTCACGCAAGTTACATGAAACACAGGGTATTCGCCCTCAAGGGAGTAAAACCCAGTGTGGTCGCCAAAAGGACCTTCGGTGCGCATCTCAGTAAGGTCTACATACCCCTCCAAAACGATCTCTGCGTTCGCCGGCACCTCCAGGTCCACCGTTTCGCACGCTACCAAATCCACTGCGTCGCGTCGCAGAAAACCGGAAAACATGAATTCGTCCAGGTCCGGCGGCACAGGAAGGATTCCTGCGAGCGCGGTTGCCGGATCGGCGCCAATGGCCACCGCGACTTCGAGTTTTCCGGTTCCGTGGCGGCTGCGCGCGCTGCGAAAGTGCTCGGCTCCATGTTTTTGCGTTTGCCAGTGCATCCCGGTGGTGTGTTCGTCGAACACCTGCATCCGGTAACAGCCCACGTTACGCTTTCCTGTCTCCGGATTTTTCGTAATCACCATCGGCCACGTGATGTAACGTCCACCGTCCTGCGGCCAGCATTTAAGTATTGGGAAAAACGAAAGCGAGAAATCGTCCTTCCGAATCACTTCCTTGCAAGCGCCCGATTTCACCGTCTTCGGAAAGAACGATCCCAGCTCCGCCAGCTTCGGCAACATTTTCACCTTATCCAAAAAGCCCTGCGGCGTTTGCACATCAAGGAACGACCGTACGCGGTCGGCGACCTGATCAATCTCATCCACTTCGAGAGCAAGATTCACGCGCCGTTCGCTGCCCAGTAGATTGATGACAACCGGAACGCTCGACCCCTTTGGCCGTTCAAACAGCAATGCTGGGCCCCCGGCTTTCGTCACCCGGTCGGTAATTTCCGCGATCTCCAACACCGGGTCGACTTCCACGCTGACGCGCTTTAGCTCCCCTTCGCGTTCTAGCCGCGCAAGAAACCCTCTCAAGTCCCGATAGGCCAATGTTTTCCCCTCTTAATCCGCGTTCCGGCGGCCCAATGTAGCATACAGACCTGCCGCGGCGAAGTTCAAGACGCGCGCGGTGAAACCGACGACACTCCTGTTGCGTCATTTATAATGAGCGCGGTGTGAACTTAGAACGAAAAACCGCCCGGCACTGAGAAAATTTCGAGGTCGCGAACCCAAACATGTCCTTCCGAGAATCCTATCAAAAACACAAAGGGCTCACCTGGCTCATTGGAATTGTCATTGTCGCATTATTGATAGCCGGGTACGTGTGGAAAAACCGAGCGCCGACTGTCCGTTACATTAGCATGCCGGTCAGAAACGGCAGTATCACCGCAGTCGTCCAGGCGACAGGTACCATCAACCCGCTGACGACGGTGCCCGTTGGCTCTTTCGTTTCCGGAACCGTGCAGTACATCTTCGCCGACTTCAACACTCAGGTTCACGCGGGCGATGTATTGGCGCAACTCGACCCGACGATCTATAACGCGCAGGTCACCACAGCGCGCGGCAACCTGGCCAACGCGGTCGCCAACGTTCAAAATATCGAGGCCAGCATCGTCGCTGATCAAGCCAACGTTGCCAAGCTGAAAGCGAATGCGCAATACGCGCAGGTGAACGCCAAGCGCGTGGCCGACCTTACCCAACAAGGCATCATTTCCCGCGACCAGAACGATCAGACGCAGTCAAATTTTATCGCCGCAAACGCCTCTGTCTCTCAGGCGGAAGCCCAGGTGAATCAAACAAAGGCCCAACTCGCCCAGGCCCGGGCCCAAGTCGAATCTGCTCAGGGCAACCTGAAATTGGCCGAAACTAATTTGAAATACACCACCGTTGTTTCCCCGGTGGATGGCACGGTGGTGGCCAGGAACGTTACGGTTGGGCAATCCGTTGCCGCTTCCTTGCAAGCACCGCAAGTTTTCACCATCGCTCAAGACCTGACGCGCATGCAGGTGTACGCAGCCACCGACGAATCCGATACGGGTCAAATCCACGTCGGGCAACCAGCCACCTTTCAAGTCGACGCGTATCCCACCGAGTCGTTCCATGGGCGTGTTTCCGCGGTTCGCTTGAACGCTTTCACGGTTCAAAACGTCGTCACGTACAACACGATCATCGACTTCGAGAATCCCGACCTGAAACTCTTGCCTGGAGAGACGGCATACATCACCATCCCGACGGGACACGCCAGCGATGTCCTCCTCGTACCGAATATCGCTCTGACATTCACGCCGCAGTTACCGCGTGCGCAGCTCCAAGCACTCTATAAGCAGTACAACATTCCACGGCAAGCAACCGTCTCCCACGTGGGAGGTTCGCAGTTGGTGTGGAAGCTTGATGTGAATAAGCATCCCATCCCCGTGGCAATTCAGACGGGCCTCACGGACTATACAAGTACCGCTGTGCTTGGGGGCGACCTCAAGGAGGGCGACCAGGTCATCACGGGCGAACAGAACTCAGGCGCTCCCAGCGGCACTCGATCTCCCTTTGGCGGGCCGGGCCGGGGAAGGTAAACACCATGGACGTCCACGAAATCCTTCGCGTCTCGATGCGAGCGTTGGCCCGCAACAAGATGCGCACCGTGCTGACCATGCTCGGCATCATCATTGGCGTGGGCGCTGTAATCTGCACGGTGGCGATAGGCCAGGGCGCCTCCAATCAAGTGCAAGACCAGATCAAGAGCCTTGGCGACAACATCATTTTCATTTCCGCCGGAAGCATAAATAAAGGCGGCGTTCACATGGGCAGTCAGGCCACCAAAACTCTCACCGAGTCGGACGCCACAGCCATCCTTGCCGAGGTGCCATTTATTAAGTGGGCCTCGCCTAGCGTGGGCTACGGCGCTCAGGTCGTTTACGAGGGCAACAACTGGTATACGCATGCAAGCGGCGTCTCGCCGGATTATCTGAAGATTCGCCATTGGGCGTTGGCGGCAGGCAGCGTGTTCGATCAACGCGACGTGGATGTCGCATCCAACGTTTGTATCCTCGGTCAGACGGTCGTGAAAAATCTCTTCCCCCCCAACGACGACCCGGTCGGCAAGACGGTTCGCATCTCCAATTTGCCCTTCCAGGTTGTCGGCGTTCTGGCGACCAAGGGAAGTTCTCCCTTCGGTGGCGACGAGGACGATACGATCTTGATGCCATATACGACGGTCCAGAAAAAACTGTCCGGCATCAACTGGATCCATTTCATGATGTTGTCCGCCGATTCGATGGACGATATACAGCCGGCCGAAGACCAGATCACCCCGCTCCTTCGCCAGCGCCATCATTTGCGCCCCACTGAAGGAAATGACTTTATCATTCGCAGCCCCACGGATTTCGCGCAGGCTCAAGCGCAATCGGGCCAGGTTATGACGATTTTGCTGGCCAGCATTGCGTCCGTTTCACTGCTTGTGGGCGGCATCGGCATCATGAATATCATGCTGGTGAGCGTTACGGAGCGCACGCGCGAAATCGGTGTGCGCATGGCCGTGGGAGCCACAGAGGCCGACGTCCAAGGGCAATTTTTGAGCGAAGCCATTGTCCTCAGCCTTCTCGGCGGCAGCATTGGCATTGTCGCCGGAGTCAGCGGTTCCCTGATTATCGCCCGCGCGCTTCACTGGCCGACGCTGGTTTCTCCCTCTTCGATTGTCATCGCCGTTTTCTTCTCCGCGGCGGTGGGAATTTTCTTTGGCTATTACCCGGCGCGCCGCGCCGCACACTTAGATCCCATCGAGGCCCTTCGATATGAATAGAATTTTCAAGTTTATCCCCGTTGCCGTTGGTCTCTTGCTGACGCTTGCCATATCGAGTCCCTCATGGGCGCAGGCGCATCCCAAGAACGCGCAGGGCGAAGAATTCTTCATCGTTTCGTCAGTCAATTTGCAGAAACACCAGGTCGTGCTTATGCGTCCGACGCAGTTGACCCTCGTCGCTACGATTGGCCCGCAAACGAGCTATATCGGCGAAAAGGGACAAAAGTTGGATGTCAAGGAGATGAAAGCCGGCGACACGGTCTGGGGGATTACGAAGCCCGGGCCGGACGGCTCAATATTGGCGGTTCGGCTGCGCCAGGGCGCCATGACTCCCGCTGAACTGCACAAACTGTATCTGCAATTGCCGGCAAGCAACACTTATTCCGCACCGATGACGCCTCGTCCGCAAAGCGGCGAACAAGCTGCGCCTCAAACCACGTCGTCCGTCGGCGCACCACATTATTCAACTCAACTGGGCCGCCCGCGAACGCGTTCCCACCGCCCCGGTGCCGTATAGCTCATTGCCGACGCGTTTAGAGATTTCCTGGTTCTGACCTCCCTCGCGTCACTCGCAACCGCGAAGTCACTGACTAGTTTCCAGGGGCTTAAACGCCGAACGGCATCATCGCGGCGAGGCACCGGTATCATGGAGCAGGACGACGTCGGAGCTGAAGCGAAGCCCAAGCACAGCGAGGCGCTTGCCATCTGGCGACCAAGCGAATCCGCCACCGAGGAATTGGAATTCGCCGGAGGTGAAGTTCGTGAACTGGCGGGTCTTTGAGCCGTCGAGCGGCTGTACCCACAGGTTCGCCGTGTTGTTGCCCGCGATAATGCACGCGAGCGATTTTCCATCTGGTGTGAATTGTACGTCTCCACCGATGTCCCCGGCCGCGCACCGCGGATCAAGAGGAACCACGTGCGGCGGAGTATTTTCTCTTGCATCGAGGTTTACAGCGACGATCTCTGATCGGGACTTTCGAGTGCTCGCATCCAGGGACCTAACCTCGAAAACCAGTATCTTGCCATTGGGAGAAACGCGTGGATTATCTGTGAATTGGCTGTCTGGGATTTTCGTCCCCGGCATGCTCTCCGGTTTTCCTCCACGAAGAGACACTCGGGCAATTCCTTGCGCGGCATGGTCCACGAAGTACACCCAGTCCCCGTCTCGCGAGCAGGTTGGAAGACTGTCATTCTTGCCGGTTGTCAATCGTTGGAGATTCGACCCGTCCGCGTCCACGCGCCATAGATTTTCTGTGTTCGCGCTAGCGTGATTGGCCCACGCGAAGACGGCGTAGCGTCCGCCGCCGCACGCCGTTGGCTGGCCAATCTGTGATCCGGGATCGTTTAGAAGGGTATGCGAGTTCGCGCCATCCGGAGACGTTCGCACGAGTTTGCCGGCTTCACTGATGAAGAGTTCGTTGTTGCTCGCCCATGCGAACCATGGAATGCCCTGCGCCGGAGGAACTGCAGGGATGGGGGTTCCGGCCTTACCTCGGAGATCCGCAAGGACATACAAATTTGACGTAAGTCTGATCTCTACCGTGGCAGCACTCTTCCCATCCGCGGAAACGGACAGGCCCTGATAACTATTTGTATCGTTGGTAACTGCATGGAATTGCCCCTCTGGATGGGAAACGAACCCGATCTGCCGCCCTTGCAAGCCTCCCCGGGGGTTGTCGTACCTCACGAGGAGTCCGCTGCCATCCGGCAGCCAAGCCAGTTCTCGGACGAACCGGTCTTGGAGCGTCGCGAGCGTCTTCGCTTCCCCGCTCGCCAGGCCAAACAAATCGACCGTTCCTGTTTTTTCACGCGATAAGTTCGCGCTATATGCGACTCGTTTCCCATCCGGAGACCAGCTTAGAAACTGAGGATAGGGACTCGAGGTGAAGGAGGCGATCTCCAGGACCGTTTCGTCACTTCCATCGGGATTCGCAGAGAGCAGGCGCCACTTGCCAACCTCCGGATCGTTCACTCGAAGATAGGCGATGCGTTTCCCGCTAGGCGAGAACGTGATGCCACTATCAATGTCGCGCACGATTTCGTCCGGATTCCCGCCGAGCACGGGCGCTCGATACAGGTTAAACGCGCGGGTCGAGAGATTTTGGGTTTTCCGGAAGTAAATGTAATTCCCGTCGGGGGAAAACGCAGGGTCCGTCACAGTGAGCGGAGTGGGCGCAACAACTTGCGTATCACTCGCTGTGGCGATATTGCGCAGCCATAGGCTTTGAGCCTCGTCGTCGATCTTGACGCTCAGCACATACTTACCGTCCGGGGATATCGCCGTATGGAATAGCCTTCCCGAATTCGTAATTTGGGTGATAGTGAAATTCTGGAAGGGGAGAGAACGGCTGCGATGCAGGAAGGAGTAAATGCCGTAGGCCGACCCCGCGACGAGAATCAGCACAATGACAACTGTTGCCGCGAGGCCGAATTTATGTTCGCGGGCGACGGCTGCAACGGATGAACTGCCGGATGCGTGCGAAGCAGAGCTGACGTACCGGGAAGGCACGACAGGTGAAGCCGCAGATTCCGAAGCGGGAGCGCCTGCTGAGGGTGCCGCGAACACCGGGGAGGATTCGCTTTTGGCGGAGGCAACAGGCACGCGGCTCGAATCGGTGTCGCGTTTCAGTCGCTTCAAATCGGCGCGTAGGTCGGCGGCGTGTTGGTAGCGCACGTCGCGGTCTTTCTCCAGCGCCTTGTCTATTATTTCCTCGAGCTTCTCTGGAGTTTCCGGATTCAGCCGCACCGGTGCCACCGGCGTCTTTTCCAAGATCGCATGGAATAGAACCGCCGTGGTGTTCCCGTTGAAGGGCATTCGCCCTGTGGCCATTTCGTAGAGCACCGCGCCAAAGGAGAATAAATCGGTCCGAGCATCAAGCGTTTCGCCCCGTGCTTGCTCTGGAGACATGTACGCGACCGTGCCAACGGTTGCGCCCGGGCTGGTCAACTGTTCTTCGACAGCGTCGGCTGTGGCGCGGGTCAGTCCTTGAGTGGCGGCGGCAGCGACTTCGATCACCTTCGCCAAGCCGAAGTCGAGAATCTTGGCGTGGCCGCGCGCAGTGATGAAAATGTTCCCCGGCTTGATGTCGCGGTGAATGATGCCCTGCTCGTGCGCCGCGTCGAGACCGTCGGCGATCTCGATACCCCAATCGAGGAGCATTTCGAACGGCACCGGCTGGCCGCCGATGCGATGCCGCAATGTCTGCCCGTCGAGATATTCCATGGCAATAAACATGCGCCCTGCGTCTTCGCCGATGTCGTGAATCGTGCAGATGCTGGGATGATTGAGCGCCGACGCAGCCTGCGCTTCTTTTTGGAAGCGGGTTAAGACCTGCGGATCGCTGCCAATGTCGTCCGGAAGAAGCTTGAGCGCCACGAAGCGACGGAGCCGCGTATCCTCTGCTTTATAGACCACACCCATGCCGCCGCCACCGAGTTTTTCGATGATGCGATAATGCGAGATGGTCTGGCCTATCACGGGTCGGATGGCGAATCTTAGGTCGCACGCACGGCCAAGTCAACCTGCGGAGAGATTCGTTTCCTGAAGGTGATGAGTCACAAGGCCGGGCGGCGCACGCCCAATAATTGATCTTGCCACCGCGAAGGACAATCGTAGCGTCCGACACCCTCGGCCACGGCGCCTATGACAGCGATCCGCTGGATCATCGCCTCCAGCAACGTTACGGTGTGCTTGCGCTGTCATCCTCCGAGGCATTTATGAGATGGCATGGCTTCTCGCTAAAATCCTATTTTGATGAATCCGACGGCGGCGGCGTGGCCGCAATCGCTGGAATGTTTGCGCGCCGAATCTGTTCGTTCAGCGCGGCCAGGTCCTTCGCCTTGATCTCCTTCCATTGCGCGATCAACTTGTCGGCTTTGCCGCTCAAGTCGGCATATGCGGCATAATCCGCGGCGGTCGGCGAGTTGTCCGAGCCTTCCATGAATTCAGCAATGCCTTTCAACTGATCGTTGATCTCATCGGGATAATTCAGATCCTCCTCGCTGGCTTTCATCTGACCTTGCCACAGCTGGTCGTCAATCGGCTTCATCTTCTTTTCGATGGCATCAGCGCTTTCGAGAATCGGTTTATCGTCAGCCTTCGAACCAAGCCGTTTGCGCAACGCCGCGATCTGCGTTTTCACGGAGGTCATCTCGTTCACGGTTTCATCCCCAAGCGAAATCTCATCGCGAATCTTGAGCGACAGATCCAATTCCTTCTGCATGTCCTCCTGCGTATTTTTCACGCGCGGATCAATTTTCACTGTCAGCGGCTCGTTGAACGTCTTCCCCTCCGCCACCAGCCGCACTTGATAGGTTCCCGGCACCGCGATCGGGCCCTTTGGCGTGTCGGCGCTGTCCCACACCTGCCCCGGAATCAGCGTGGGCGTCTCATAACGCAAATCCCAGACGAATCGGTTCATCCCCGCCTTGTCCGGAATGGCTGTGGCGGGATTGAGTTCGTCGCCCGCCTCGGAAGGCTGCTCGTCCTTTTTCTTCGATTCGTTGGTGTATTTGCGAACCACTTTGCCGGCGGAGTCGAGAATCTCCAGTGTGATTTTGTCTTTATCGGCAGGCTTGGTCTTCAAATAATAGTTTATGACCGCGCCATCCGGAGCATTCTGCCCATCCAACGCGAAAGCGCGCGGATTGGCGGAACCGAGCCGCGTCCGCCACGCAACACGAGGTTTGAAGAGATGCACTGCGCCGTTCGTCATGTCTCCATTCCATTGGCGCAACGGAGACAGGTCGTCGAGTATCCAAAACGAGCGGCCTTTCGTCGCAATTACAAGGTCGTCATCCTTCACCACCATGTCCGTCACCGGCACGACTGGCATATTTAATTCCAGGGGCTGCCATTTCGCACCGTCGTCGAACGAAACGAAAATGCCCGTTTCCGTCCCGCAGTAGAGCAAGCCTTTCCGCACAGGATCGGCAGTCACGGCATGAACGTAGCTCCCCGCTTGTGGCAGGCCGTCGGTGATTTTTGTCCACGTCTTCCCGTAGTCCGCCGTCTTGTAAACATAGGGATGAAAATCATCGAGGCGGTGCCGATCCGCCGCAACATACGCCGTTCCCGCCGCGAAAGGCGAAGCGGCAATCAACCCGATGCGCTCCCACTCCGGCATGCCCTTCGGCGTCACATCACTCCACGTCTTGCCGCCGTCGCGCGTAACGTGGACCATTCCATCGTCGCTGCCCACCCAAATCAATCCGCGTTCCAGCGGCGATTCCACCACGGAGAAAATCGTGTCGTAATATTCCACGCTTGTTTCGTCGATGGTTAGGGGTCCGCCCGACGGCACCTGCTTGCTCTTGTCGTTTCGCGTCAGATCTGGACTGATGGCCGTCCAGTTCATTCCGCCATCCGTTGTCTTGAAGAGTTTCTCGCCACCGATGTATACGGTATTCGAGTCGAATGGCGAAATCGCAATCGGCGCCGTCCACTGGAAACGGTGCGGCAGTTCGCCCGCGCTATAACCGCTGGGATTCACGGGCCAGACGGTCACATCCTGCGTTTGCCCTGTGTGCCGGTTGAGCCGCGTGATAATCCCCCAGTTCCCGCCCGCGTAAACGATGTCCGGGTCCTTTGGGTCCGCAACAATGTATCCGCTTTCACCGCCCGCCACGTCGTACCAATCCTTATCTGTGATCAGTCCATGATCCGTGCGGCTGGCAATCGCCACGGTCGAGTTATCCTGTTGCGCTCCGTAGACGTAGTACAAAAAGCGATTATCCACGCTGACGTGATAAAACTGCGCCGTCGGCTGATTGTCTTCGGCCGTCCAGGTCTTTCCGCCGTCCACGGAAATCGTTGCGCCGCCGTCATTCCCTTCCATCAAGCGCTTGGGATTCTGCGGGTCGATCCAGAAAGCGTGGTCGTCGCCATGGGGAGCGGGAATGGGAGTGAAGTGCGCGCCTCCGTCGGTGGAGCGATACGTCCCGGTATCCAAAATGTAAATCGTATCCGTCGATTTTGGGTCGGCGAAGATGTGCATGTAATACCAATCGCGTTGGTACAATCTCTGGTCGCCGTTGATGAACTGCCACGTCTTGCCTGCATCGTCGGAACGGTATAGCCCGCTCTTCTTCGCCTCAATCAACGCGTAGACACGGTTCGAATCAGCGCCAACCGCCAGGCCGATGCGTCCGTAAATCCCGTCGGGCAATCCGTTGCCGGTAAGTTGCTTCCACGTCGAGCCGCCGTCTTCCGACTTGTAGATTCCGCTGCCAGGGCCGCCGCTGGTGAACCCCCACGGCGTGCGAATTTCCTGATACATCGCGGCGTAGAGAATGTGCGAGTTCTCCGGGTCGAAGACCAAATCCACGGCGCCTGTCTTGTCATCCTTATAGAGGACTTTCTGCCAAGTCTTTCCCGCGTCCGTCGAACGGAACACACCACGCTCTTCATTCGGCCCGAACGCGTGGCCAATCGCCGCCACGAAAACGGTGCTGGGGTCCTTCGGGTCAATCAGCACTTTCGCGATGTGGCGCGTGTCATCCAGCCCCAGATGCGTCCACGTCTCGCCGCCGTCCACGGATTTATAAATCCCGTTGCCGAAGGAAATATTCCCGCGCAGGCAAGGTTCGCCCGTTCCGGCATAAACCACATTCGTGTCCTGGGGATCAACCGCGATCGCGCCAATCGACGAGATCGGTTCCTTGTCAAACATGGGCCGCCAGATTCGGCCCGCATCCGTCGTCTTCCAAACGCCTCCCGTAACTGCTCCGAAATAGTACACGTCCGGATTGCCCGGTATCCCGACGACGGTCTCGACGCGCCCGCCTCGAAATGGCCCAATCGACCGCCATTTCATTCCGGACCACATACTCTTATCGAGCGTCTGACCTGCTAACTGCACAGAGCCGAACAGCGTCAGCACAAGCGTCCCGAGCACCACTGCGCAGAAATTGCGACGAGCAAGCTTCATTCCTGATCCTCCCGAAAATTGATTCAATCTGGATGCCAACCCAATCGAAATAAGTGCGAGCCGGCCATCCTAATACTTTCGGCCGCAATCGCGTAGGAATTTTAGAGCGAGGCAGGCAAGGGGTTTAGTTCGTGATGCGTAATGGGGATGCCGGCAAGGAAATGCATGAGCTGTCTACAACGCGAGAAAATTGTACCGATTAGAAACCTTGGTTTCACCGAGACCTACTTGTCTCAAAGTGTCCGAATGCGGGAAGTACCAGTCATTTTCCGCGTTTTGCCGTCGATTGCCGCAAGTGGCTGTAATGCGTAAACACCGCGTAATTACGTCGTAGTACTCCGCCATCACACTCCAACTTAGCTTCGACACCTGATAGGCCACCCAGTTGCAACCTAATTCCTCGTACGTTACGCGGGCATTTCACCCGTGCAACAACAGACAAACTATGATCCCAGTTCTCATGTTGATGTTCTCAGCGATGGCGCTGACCCAGTTCTTCCTGTCGTATTGCCGTTCAATTCTGGAGACCTACGCCACAGTCGAGCTCTCGCCCGCGACTCGCGCAGTCATCGGCCTTGAGCCAGGCGAGATCCACGGCGGCCAATTCGGACGTCTGCGCGGCCTGTTGCGCATAGCTCCGAATCCGGGCGGGGACAAATGGCAATTGGGTATTGTTTCGGCCTACCACCGAATCATATCGGTGATCGATATGTCCGTTGCGCGATTGGTTCCCGTTGCGCAGAGTTGGGCCCAGCGCGAATCCGCGCGTTGCGCTTACTTCGTGGCGGCCGCTCTCGACCGCCGCATCGCCGCGATGGCGGTGAACTAGAGACCGCTCTGGCAATATCGCTGGATGTCCGCTGGACACGCGCCGCGCGAAATCAAGTGCGCTCAGCTTGAGTACACCAT
>DASZCH010000037.1:0-3769 GCA_035943235.1 Candidatus Acidiferrales bacterium | reverse complement strand
CTCTTTGGGAGTGCGGCGGCTCGACGCCGCTTTGCCTTCTCTAGTTGGCGCGTGGCGGGCAGCCAAAGGTGGGGATTTGTCGTCGTCTGGTTTTGTCAGGGCACGGCTTCAGCCGTGCCGTAAACGCAGCAAGTACCGGCGGCTTTAGCCGCTGAGGTGCGCCGTGCGCTGTGCGAAGCATCGAATCGCCTGAGCTCCATTCACAGAGCTGAAGCCCCACACCATGCCATCGGCCAAAAAAATCGGCGTCGTATTATTCCAACTCGGCGGCCCGGACACTCTCGCCGCCGTCGAACCATTCCTCTACAATCTCTTCTGCGACCCCGAAATCATCAATTTCATGGGCGCGGGCATCGCGCGCAAACCTCTCGCCAAATTTATCGCCCGCCGCCGCTCGGAAATCGTCCGCGAACATTACGCCGCCATCGGCGGCGGCTCGCCCATCGTCGAACTCACCAATCGCCAGGCGCGCGCCCTCGCCAACGCGCTTGCGCCCAATTTCGACGCCACCGTCGTCGTCGCCATGCGCTACTGGCATCCGCTCACAGCCGAAGCAATCGCCCAGCTTCAAGGCCGCGAACTCGAAGAATTAATTCTCCTTCCGCTGTATCCGCATTATTCCTTCGCCACCACGGGCAGCAGCCTGAAAGAATGGCAGCGCCTCTATCGCAACGCCACCGCGCCGAACAAATCCCTCTCCGTGAAAATGGTGAACGACTTTCACGACCATCCCCTCTACATCGCCGCCATCGTCGAACGCATCAGCGAAGCCCTTCGCGGCCTCTCGCGCCCCGACGAAATCCATTTCGTCTTCAGCGCCCACGGATTGCCCATGAGCCTCGTCGAAAAGGGCGACCCCTATCCCAAGCAAATCGAAGCCACCGTCCGCCTCGTGCGCGAGCGCGGCGCCTGGCAAAATCCGCACACTCTCTGCTACCAGAGCCGCGTCGGAAAACAAAAATGGCTCGAGCCGTCGCTGACGCAAACAATCGAGCAACTCGCGAAGTCCGGCGCAAAGCGCATGCTCGTAATCCCCATTTCGTTCGTCACCGAACACATCGAGACGCTGCACGAAATCAATATCGAAGCGCGCGAACAGGCCGAAGCCCTCGGCGTCGCCGAGTTTCGCATGATGCCGTCCCTCAACGATTCCCCCACCTTCATCAGCGCCCTCGCCGATTTAGTCACCCAAGCCGCCGGCGATGTGTCGTAATGCAACATCACCGAAATTTTTGTGCGCGAGAACGCTTGACACCAGTTGCCGCACATCATATAAAAGTACGTTCAAAGCGTTCTTATAGAATTCATCTTTATACTTAAGCAGGCGAAGCCGTTAATCCCGATGCCGGAAAACGTTCAGCAGAAGTCTGAAAAATCTCGCCCCGCTGCGGCGCCTTCAGCGCCCGCGAATTTGAATTCCCCGAATTCTCCCGAAACTGTCAACCGCACGCGTCGCAGGCTCATCTGGACCGGCGTTTGGGGATACATGGGCGTCAATCTTCTGATGTTCCTGCGCTATTTCTTTCCGCGCGCGTTGTTCGAGCCTCCCACGATTTTTAGCGCCGGCTATGTCTCCGATTACAGCCTCGGCGTCGACCAGCGGTTCCTGCAATCCGAGCGTTGCTGGGTGGTTCGCGAACCGGGCCGCCTCTTCGTGATCTTTGCACAGTGTACGCACCTCGGCTGCACGCCCGACTGGGAACAGGCCCAGAACATTTTTCATTGCCCTTGCCACGGCAGCGAATATGACAGCGAAGGTGTGAATTTCGCCGGACCCGCGCCGCGGCCCATGGATCGCTGCCACGTCGTTCTCGATCCGTCCAACCAGATCGTCGTCGACACAAGCCAGCGCTTCATTCAGGACCCGGCTGCCGGGACGAATCAGTTCAACGATACGAACGCATTCATCAGCGCTTAAATTTTCAGTTCAACACGGAAGAGGCCTCTGGAATGGCGGACGAAGGCGGAGAGAACGGTCGCAAGCCCGGCGTTCTCGAAGACATAAAAGAGAAGACGCGCGAGCTAGGCGAAACGCTCAAGGTAAAGGCTCGCGAACAGGCCGAAGAACTCAAGAAGCCTGAGGACACCCAGCTTTACCGCTCCATTTTCCGCATCAAGCACAATGACGAGCCGCGCAACCGCGCCCTCTCCACGCTCAACAATCTTTTCTTTCACATTCATCCCGCCAAGGTCAATCGCGACGCCACGCGTTACAGCTACACATGGGGCATGGGCGGCATCACTTTTTATCTGTTCATCGTTCTCGTTTTCACCGGCGTTCTGCTCATGTTTTATTACCATCCCACAAAAGTTCAAGCCTTCCGCGACATTCTCTATCTCGAAAACGACGTTCCCTTCGGCCAGCTCCTTCGCAACATGCACCGCTGGGCTGCTCACCTGATGGTGATGGCGGTCTGGCTGCACATGTTTCGCGTTTTCATGTCCGGCTCATACAAACGCCCGCGCGAATTCAACTGGTGCATTGGCGTTCTGCTCATGGTTTTAACTTTGCTGCTTTCCTTCACCGGATATTTGCTTCCCGACGATCAATTGGGCTTCTGGGCCGTCACCGTCGGAACCAACATGGCGCGCGCCACTCCGTTGCTCGGCAGCCAGGGACCCTTCGGCCCGCAGTTGGGCATGACTTCCTACAATGACGTGCGCTTCGGCTTACTGGGCGGCTCCATCGTCGACGCCAACGCGCTGCTTCGCGCCTATATTTGGCATTGCATTGCGATTCCGCTGATCGCTTCCGTTTTCATGGGCGTGCATTTCTGGCGCGTCCGCAAAGACGGAGGAATCTCCGGCCCGTCGCCCGTCATGCTCGAATCGGAGACAAAGGTATAAGGATGAGTTTTACACGCGCACGCACGAGGCTTACGTAACATGGAGCTTGCCTAACTAATGTTCGGCGACTGGCACCAACTCTGGGTCATCATCTCCACGCCCGACAATATTCCTATTGTCGCCATGCTGCTCTTCGTCCCGTTTTTCACCTGGTTCGCTTTCCACAACGCTCTGGCCAACGACCGCCTCATCGCGCAACTGGAATCCGACCCGCAACTCGCGCGCACGCACCATCGCACCACTTATCCTTACAATTCCCGTTGGGAGCGCGAACTCCACACCAACCCGTTCCTCATGCGCAAGGAACTGCTCGCCGCGCTCATCATCACAATTATCTTGATGGTCTGGGCGCTCACATTGAACGCGCCCCTCGAAGAGCCCGCCAACGCCAGCGTCACCATGAATCCCGCGAAGGCCCCGTGGTATTTCCTCGGCCTTCAGGAAATGCTCGAATATTTCGACCCCTGGATCGCCGGCGTCATCGTCCCCACTCTGATTATTGTCGGCCTCATGGCCATTCCGTTTATCGACGCGAATCCTCTCGGCAACGGCTACTACACTTACAAGCAGCGCCGCCACGCGATTTGGACTTTCCTGATCGGCTTCGAAGCGATTTGGCTCGTGCTCGTTTCCATCGGCACTTTCATTCGCGGCCCCGGATTCATGTGGTATTGGCCCACGCAAACCTGGGACCCCGACAGGGTGGAATTCAACGTCAATCGCAACCTCGACCAGATATTCGGCGTGAACGGGCACTGGCTCGCCCACATTTTGCCCGCTAGCTTAAAACCTCAAGCCGTGATTATCGCGCGCGGTCTCTTCGGAATCATTCCCATGGTGGTTTACGGCATCGTCGCCGCGCTGTTCATTCACTGGATCTGTACGCGCACGGATTACAGTCGGAAAATTTACCGCAAGATGA
>DASZCH010000036.1:0-2240 GCA_035943235.1 Candidatus Acidiferrales bacterium | reverse complement strand
GTCCGGTGAGGCCTTTCGCTGGCACACCCGTGTCTTCCGCGCGCGCCGAGGCCTGCAGGATGTGAAAAAGATTGAAGCGGATCGCTTGTTGGATTTCCACGGTGCTACGCTTGACTCGATCTTCCCTGACATCCTTGATCCGAACATCGCTGCGACCCCAAAACTCGTCCATGTACTGCTCTTGAGAGGCGAGCAGCTGTTGGAATCCCTGGGCCACTACGCGATCCAATGTCCATTCAGCACGGCCGCAGAGGTCTTCGGCCGAAGCAGTCTGCGAGGTGTGATAGACGATGTATTTGGTGAGCTCGATTGGCTGGCCGGGCTGCGCGTCGATTGTGAACGCGACTTGGCCGAAGTCAGTGGTGTGGGCAACCTTGTAGGAGTGCGGGCAAGAACTCTCCAGCGCATTATCAGTCGCACATGTCAGTGTGAAGCGGCTCTTTTGGGTCGCATGGCACAGCACGATGCGCCGGTCTTTGGAGTAGCTCGCTCGCGGATGGAGTACGCGGCCCGGAAAGCCTCTCGCCAGCCGGGGATCGGCCCCGCTGTCGCCGGCGCTAGCTTCATTGGTCGCCATCTCCGACGAGATAACGACAAAGGCTTGCGCATTGAGAAGTGTCACACAATAGGAGATGGCAGCCACGTGCCGGTTAGCGAAAGAGAGCAAGCGCCGAGATGTGATCGACACCTGTTTGCCGGCGGGAGTCTCCCAGAGGATCTCCCGGTCGAGCGTCCCGGACTTCATGTTGAGCCGCCGGTCATATTTTAGAAGATGCGCATTGGGCAACCAGAACGGCTCGTCATCAACGGAGAGCTTAATGATCTTGCTGTCGGTCACGTTGCAGATCGTCTGCCCAGTTTTGGCAAAACCATAAGCTTCTTCGCCGTAGACGATCGGCCGCGTTTCATAGAACCCATTTATGAAAGTGCCATTCTCGGCGTTGGGGCCGCCTTCTTCCGGGCACCCGCGCATGCCGAGATATCCGTTGCCGAGCGCCGACATGGTTTCCACCTGGGCCAGGAATTCAGGATGAAACGCTTTTTCGATGACGTTCCACTCGTCGGCCGGATAATCACGAAAGGGTGGCTTGAGACGTTCATGATGCAGCATCGAACTGTTCCTCCCACCACAGCGCGAGGCGTTGGTCAGTCGACCAATTCGCCCAAATCCTCGACCACCAGATGCGCGCCATGACGCTTCAACTCCTCGGCATTGCCCTTGCGCGCGACACCAATCACGAGCCCGAAGTTCCCATTGGAGCCGGCCTCCACCCCGGAAATGGCATCCTCGACGACAACCGCCCGTTTCGGCTCAATCCCGAGAAGTCTTGCCGCCGTCAAGAACGAATCCGGGGCCGGTTTCCCGCCAAGTCGTTTCGCTTGAATGGTATTGCCATCGACCCGCACTTCGAAGAGGTCGTCTAACTTGGCGGCCCTCAGGACGGCATCGCAATTTTGACTGGAGGTGACGACGGCAATTTTGAACCCACCCCGGCGGAGTTGGTGAATGAATTGCACGGTTCCGGCGTAAGGCTCCACGCCCACCTCCGCGATGGCGCGGTTCACCAGGTCGTTCTTGCAATTCCCGAGTCCGTGCACGGTTTCGACGTCTGCAGGGTCGTCGGCATTTCCCTCCGGGAGTTGGATACCACGCGATGTCAAAAAGTCACGAACGCCGTCGAAACGGGGCTTTCCATCTACGTAGAGCCGGTAGTCCCTGGCGAGATCGAAGGGGCGAAATGCCTCCCCTTTCTGTTCCGCATGTTTTCGAAGGTATTCGTCAAACATCTTCTTCCAACACGTGGCGTGGAGAGTGGCGGTGTTCGTTATGACACCATCGAGATCAAAGAGGACGGCGTCGTACCGGTCACGGTTGATGCGCTTGCTCTCGGGCCGCGGCATGAATCCTCTCCTGTTATCCAAGGACCTGAGTGCACCGCCCTCGCTGAGATCTAGTCGAGGAGAGGTCCGTTCCAAATCCGTACAGCCGGTATTTTGCGATAGTAGCCCAGCACACACAGTGTGCCCGTATTCAGCAGAAAGTGTTGGCCTCCGCCCGGAGGCAGCCCGATCCAGCGCGCCACGAACACGCGCAGGACGTGCCCGTGCGCGAACAACGCGGTGTCGCCGTCCACCGCGCGCGACCGGGCGATCACCCGGTCCACGCGCATACCAACGTGCTCTGGCCTCTCGCCGCCCGGGCATCCATCCCGGAAGAGCAACCAGCCCGGCGCCATCTC
>DASZCH010000035.1:0-15319 GCA_035943235.1 Candidatus Acidiferrales bacterium | reverse complement strand
CGAGCGCGGCGCGTATACGGGCGCGGGCGCGCGCAAAATCGGCAAGCTCGAACTCGCTCATCGCGGGACGATTTTCCTGGACGAAATTGGCGAATTGCCGCTGGCGATTCAGAGCAAGCTGTTGCGTGTTCTCGAAGAGCGGCGGTTTGAGCGCGTTGGCGGCACGCAAGCAATTGATGTGGATGTGCGCATACTGGTGGCGACGAACAAGAATCTTCAGGAAGCTGTGGAGCACAAAACGTTTCGCGAGGACCTCTATTTTCGAATTTCGTCCGTGCCCATTACGATTCCACCGCTGCGCGAGCGCGGGGATGACGTCATCTTGTTGGCCGAGCACTTCCTCGAACGCTTCCGACGCGAGTTTCGCAAGCCTGCGCTGGAATTCAGCGAGGCGTCGCGCGCGCGGCTGCGAGGATACCAGTGGCCAGGAAATGTGCGCGAGTTGCAAAACAGCGTCGAGCGCGCGGCGATCTTGGCGGACAAAAACGAAATCAGCGCGGAGGATTTGCAGTTGCCTTTGCCCCGCCCTGGCGCGAAGGAAATGCCCAGCGGAATGCTCGAGGACAATTTTCTTTGGGATGGCCCCTTAGACGAAGTGGCGCAGCGCGCTGTGCAGCATGTGGAGCGATTCAAGATCGAAGCAGCCTTGCGCGAATCGAAGTGGAATAAATCGCGTGCGGCCGAGCAGCTTGGAGTCTCGTACAAAACATTGCTGCACAAAATTCGCGCGCTGGGGTTGGAAAAGGCAGTTGACAGTCGATAGTCAGGAGTTAAAGAGAAAACTCCCGACGGCGCGATGTTGAATGTTCTGCTCGTTCCCTGCCGACCTTACCTCGTGACTATTGACTCTTCGTTCCGCGATGGAGCGCGACGATTCCGCAGGTCCAGCGTTCGAACTGCACGGCCGCGAAGCCGGCCGCTTCCATCCATTCTTTGAGTTTCTGGGGCTGCGGAAATTTCCGCACGGACTCCGGAAGATAGGAATATGCCTCGCCGCTTCCTGAGATTGCTCCGCCGATCCTGGGCAGAATTCGGCTGAAATACACTTCATATACCGCCGCGACTGCTCCGCTCTTCGGCTCGCAAAATTCCAGAATGCCCAGTTCCCCGCCGGGGCGCAGGACGCGAGCGATTTCGCTCAACCCGCCCTCGTAGTCCACCAAGTTGCGAAAACCGAATGCCGTAGTGACAAGGTCGAAGCTCGCGTCAGCGAAGGGAAGCGCGAGGGCGTCGGCCGCCAGGAAGGCGGCGTTCTTTTGATTTTTCTTTTGCGCCAGCTCTAACATTGGGAGCGCAAAATCGGCGCCGCAGAAATTGTGCGCCGCCGCCGGAGATTCATTTGCGCGGGAGTTCGCGGCTTCGCGCTCGAGCGCGAACAGCAAATCGCCCGTGCCGCAGCACAAATCGAGCACTTGGGCGTCAGAGCGGCGCAAGATGTGGGCGAACCTCTTTGCCGCGCGCCGCCGCCATAGCTTGTCGAATGAGCCGGACAGCAAGTGATTGAGGAAGTCATAGCGCGGTGCGATCTTGCCGAACATTTCTCGAACGCGCTGTTGCGCTTCGCGCTCATTGTGTGCGCCCTCCGGGCGCGTGCCGTGCGAAGCGATCCCATTCGCGGAATCGGCTTGATCGCTGAGGCGATTCACTTCTGCAAGCTCCGCCTGGCCTCGGCAAAGACTCCCGGCAGTTCGCGCCACGCCATTGCTACCAGCTTTCCCGGCACATCCACTCCGATTTCAGCGGCGCCAACGCTTCGCGGAAGCACCCAGCGGACACGCCCGCCGCGCGACTTCTTGTCAGCGCCAATAGCGCGTAAAAGCGCCTCTGATGAGATTCGGGGCAGCACAGGCAAAGTCCCGCAGCGGGCAATGAGTGAAGCGATGCGGCTCGCATCGTTTTCATTCAAGCGTCCAAGTCCGACAGCGATAAGCGTTGCGCCCAACATTCCCCAGCCAATGGCTTCGCCGTGCAGAAATGCCTTGTATTCCGTCAGCGACTCGAGCGCGTGTCCAATGGTGTGGCCGAAATTCAAAATTTGCCGCAAGCCTGACTCGCGCTCATCGCGGCTCACGATCTGAGCTTTCGCGCGAACACAGCGGTGTATCACCCATTCGAGCGTGGGCATATCCAGACTCAACAACGCGTCGAACTTGCGCTCGAGAAATCCGAAAAGTTCCTTGTCGCCAATCACGCCATACTTAATCACTTCATACAAACCGGAACGAAATTGGCGCGGCGGCAGGGTACGCAGGACTGACGGGTCGGCGAGCACAATCTGTGGCGGATAAAAGGCGCCGATAAGGTTCTTGCCTTCCGGCAAATCGACGCCGGTCTTTCCGCCAATGGCACTGTCAACTTGCGCGACAACCGTTGTGGGCACGTGCGCAATTCGCACGCCGCGCAGATAACTCGCCGCCGCGAAACCGGCAACGTCACCGACCACTCCGCCGCCCACTGCGACGAGGAGCGCCTGTCGATCGGCGCGCGCGCGGACGAGTTCGCGGCAAATCCCCTCGACCGTTGCGAGGCGTTTCGCCACTTCCCTGTCGTCAAACAAAATGACGCGGTTGCGAGCCACGCGCACGAGTTGGCGCATCACGGCGCGCCCCCAGAATTTCCAGACGCGAGGCGATGACAGAACAAAAACTTCGCCGCCATCGCGCAGTTCATCAACGCGACTGCGCAAACGCGCGAGCGAACCGTGGCCGCAAATCACCGGGTAACTCGTCGAAGCCGAGCGTACATGACTTGTTTTCATTAGAAGCGGCAGTTATAACACCGAAGTTTCGGCGACGTTTACGGCAATCACGACGAAGATTACGCGTCCTCTACTCAGCGTCACCGCGAGAATTTCTTTTCGAGTTCGCCGACACTTGCCAAAACCACATGGCCGACGATTGCGAGACTCTTTGGGCTGATTTTGTCCATGGTGTCTTGCGGAGTGTGCCAGTAGCCTTCGTTAATGTAATCGTTCAGGTCAATGATATCGACGGCCGGAATTCCTTTCGCCAGAAATGGGTCGTGGTCGTCATCGACAGGTCCGGATTGGGACACAAAAACATTTTGATAGCCGAGTTTCGCGGCAGTCGACCAGATCAGCTCGGTGAGCCACGCCGTGGACGTGCTTTCCTTGGGAGTGTGCAGCCCCTTTTGACCGATCATGTCGACCAGGATTACGGCCTTTACATTCTTGGACTGGCCGGTGAGCTCGAGATTTGCGGCCATCTGCCGGCTTCCGTAGGTGTGATCGTCGTCGCCCCACTCGGGATTTACCGCTTCCTCGCCGTCCAGAAACGCCATCCAAATGGCGACGGGCTGTTTTTTGCCGCACAGGAGCCGCGCCATTTCCAGCATCAGGCCCGTGGATGAACCGCCGTCCTCCGCGCCGACAAAGTTATCCAAGCGCTTCGTGTCATAGTGCGTCAGCAGGAGAATCACATCCTTGCCGGCGCCCGGCACTTTGGCGACGATGTTCTTCATCGTAATGTTGCCGACGGGCGTCTGAGCGTTGAAATTGTCCTCGTCGACTTGGCAACCGTCAGCGTGCAGCTCACCGGAAATATAACCCTGCGTTTTTTTGATGGCGTCCGAGCCGGACGGTCGCGGCCCGAAGCTGACCAGCTTCGCCGTGTAATCGTACGCGCGCTGGCCGTCGAAGCCGCCCGTTTGCTGCGGCGAAGGAGCTTTGTCCTGAGGCGCTATCGCCGGGCCCGACGCCGCGACGCCGCCGGATGTGCTTGCATTTGCCTTATTCCCTCCGGCGCCGCATCCCGCAACGCACGCCAGAGCCACAACCGCCAACGAAATTCGGGGGCCGCCTAACATGTGCACTCCATTTTGCGCCTCATTTTCCTCATCCGTTAAGATGATTCCGCCGTCGCTATTGCTGCGCGCTTTGTTCGGCGATTTCATTTTTCCGCTTTTTCCGGAACACCATGTACGACACGCCGATCCCGAGAAAATACAGCGCAAGCATCGGCGCCATGAAAACGAGCATCGTGGTCGCGTCCGGCGTGGGCGTAACAATCGCGGCCACGACGGTGATAATTAAGATGGCGTAACGCAGATTCTTCCAGAGCCATTGCGGCGTGACAATGCCAAAAACCGAAAGCACGAAAATCAGGACGGGCAGCTCGAATATCGCGCCCAGTCCCACCATGACGATGAGAATCAGGTCGAAATACTCGCTAATGCTGATCAACGGCTGGAAGGGGCCCTGCGGACCCTGGAAAGTGATCAGGAACTTGAGCACGAACGGCAGCAGGATGAAATAGGCAAACCCAATGCCGCACAGAAAGAGAAAAACGGAGGACAAAATGAAGGAAAGTACGGCCTTGCGTTCGTGCTTGTACAGGCCGGGCGCGACAAACAACCAGATTTGATGGAGTATTACGGGCAGTGCGATCACCAGGCCCAGATAAAATCCAACTTTGATGAGGAGATTCACGTACTCGGCGGGCCCTGTAAAAATCAGCTTGTCGGGATAATGCGCTTGCCGCAGCGCGTTGACCATCGGCTGGGCAATGAAGTTGATGACCCATTTTGCGACGGAAAATCCGATGACGAAGCCGATCGCGATTGCGACGGCCGAATAAAGCAGGCGCTTGCGCAATTCGACCAGATGCTCGATCAGCGACATTTTGTCGCTGGTGTCTTCTTCTCCGCGGATTGGTTCGGGCAGCGCGGGCTGACTAGGAGTCGCCATCGCCTGCCTTCTCTGGGACGGTCTGGGGCGTTGGTGGATCAGAATGGCTTTTTTCGCCGGTGGCGGGCACCGATGTCGAAGGGAAGTCCGGCGGCTTGGTATCTGGCACCGCGTTACTTGCAGCAGGTTCCGGTAGAGCGCCGGCTTGCGTCGCCGCTTCGAATGGCGGTTGCCTGGGTGGCGGGTTGGCCTGCTGCTTTGTCGCTTCTGAAATGCGCGTCTCGCGCTCCAGTTCGCGCATGTGCTCTTCGAATCCGGCCCGCAGGTCGCCCGTCGCCCGCCTGAACTCCGCGATCGCTTTTCCGAAAGTTCGCGCCAGTTCAGGCAATTTTTCCGGGCCGAATACGAGCAGGGCCACCAAAAAAATAATCACAAGATGGGGCAGACTTAGCATTTTTCGGGCGCGCGATTGCTTTCTTTTGCATCATAGAAGAGGCTGACAGGCGTGTCAAACCGCCTGAAAATGTGTGCTATACTGCGTGTGAGACGCATCGAGGGACGCATGGAATCGTATAAACGCGGGGCCTTTCTCTTAGCCATTATCCTGATTATCGCAGCAATTTTAGGCGGACTTTACGGCCCGTCGCTTAAAGCAACCGCGGCGGGCGCCACGGACCTGCAGGAATCCGTGCAATCTTTCGCTCGCGTGCTTTCCATCGTTCAGCAGAACTACGCCGAACCGATCGATACCGACAAGGTCATCTACGACGGCGCCATTCCTGGCATGCTTCATGTTCTCGACCCCCACTCGAATTTCTTTGACCCGAAGCAGTGGGCGCTAATGCTCGAAGAGCAGCGCGGCAATTATTACGGCGTGGGCATGCGCATCGTCCCAAACGGCAACCACATTGAAGTCGTTTCTCCCTTTCCCGGTGCGCCCGCGGACAGAGCAGGAATTAAGCCTGGTGATTTCATCGAGAAAGTTGATGGCAAAAGCTGCACCGGATTTACCACCTCTCAAGTGGCCGACCTGCTGAAAGGTCCCAAGGGTACGGTGGTGACGATTACCCTCAGTCGCGAGGGATGGCTGAAACCCATCGTTGTTAACGTGATGCGCGACGAAATCCCGCAATCTGCCGTGGAATTCTCGACGTTGCTCAAGCCGGGCGTCGGCTACGTCCATGTCGTCGGGTTCAGTTCGGAGACGACGGACAGCGATCTTTTCGCCGCGTTGAAGAAGCTCGACTATTCTCAGCTCGACGGGCTGATTCTGGACCTGCGCGGCAATCCGGGCGGATTGCTCATGCAGGCGGTCGGCATGTCTGATCTTTTCCTGTCCAAGGACCAGCTTGTCGTCTCCCACAAGGGACGCAATTCCTCCGAGCGGCGTTATTACGCCCTACGCGGCAACAACGGGAAAGACATTCCAATAGTTGTGCTCGTGAATGGCGGCAGCGCTTCCGCTTCGGAGATCGTTGCGGGCGCGTTGCAGGACCACGACCGAGCGCTTGTGGCCGGCGAGCGCAGCTTCGGCAAAGGTCTTGTACAGACCCAGTTCCCGCTCAGCGACAACACCATGCTGCTGCTGACAACGGCTCGTTACTACACCCCGAGCGGCCGGCTGATTCAGCGCGATTACAAAGACGTGTCGCTCTACGATTATGAATATAACCGGCAGCCGAATAAGGAACCGGAAGTCAAGCTGACGGACAGCGGTCGGAAAGTTTATGGCGGGGGCGGTATCACTCCGGATGTGGCGGATCCAGCTCCCAAGCTGGATCCCTTCCAACAACTTCTTTACGGACGTGGCGTATTTTTCCCGTCCGACCCATTTTTTGTATCATCGTCGCCCATCGGTGTGGGCGATTTCACCCGCTACTTCATGGGCACGCATCCCACGATCAATAGGGATTTCACGGTTGACGATGCGGTCATGAAGGAATTCCTCGGCTTCCTGGACAAGCAACACATCCGCTATACGCCCGAGTTAATCAGCGCGAATTCAGAGTGGATCAAAGACCACATCAAACGGGAAGCATTCACCTACGCCCTGGGAATTCCGGCCGGCTATAAGGTCGCGGTCGACAACGACGCGCAAGTCCAGAAGGCCGAGGAACTGATTCCGCAAGCCAAAGCTCTCTACGATAATGCAAAGAAAATCGTAGCCGAGCGTCAAGCCGCCGAGCAGCAGTAAGACCCTCGAACGCCCAGAGTTAAGTGAATTGTTGGCTCCGCTCCGCAACGTGCATCTTCGATCTAACGCCGTGGGCCTCCGCAAGTTCGTTACTGGCTCGGCGGAATTGTCTCTCCCTTCACCAGCACGCGCTCGAAAAAATCGGCTGTAGCACCGTAGGCACGGATCCAACTCTTCCACATCAGGAAGCCGTGAATCTCATCCGGCAAAACAATTTGCTCAAACGGAACGTGTTCGGCGCGCAGCCGCTGCACCAAATCCACCATTTGACTGAAGGGGACATTGCGGTCGTCGTCGCCCTGAATCAGCAGCACGGGGGATTTCCACGTAGAGACGGAAGCGTCCGGCGAAGAATTGAATGCGAGCTTCACTGCGTCTTTCAAGTCAGGCGCGCCTTCGCTCTGCCGCTCCCAACGCGACAGGAACGCGGACCAGTCGTGCACACCGTGCATGTCAACGCCCACCTTGTAGATATCGGAGTTTCGAGCGAGGCCCATGGCCGTTAAAAAACCGCCGTACGAACCGCCCCATAAACCGATTTTGCTGCGGTCAACAATAGAGAGGTTCTGCAAATATTTCCCGGCAGCGACGATGTCTTTGTATTCGGACGCCCCACGCCATCCGCCGTCAGCCGGTTCGCGAAACGCACGGCCGTACATGATGCCCGTACGATAGTTTACCGAGAGCACGACGAATCCCAGGTTTGCCAGGTACTGATTTTCGGCATACGCGTAATGGTAGTAGTCCATCGGGTGGAAGCCGAGCATCATCTGGCGCATCGAACCGCCGTGCATGAAAACCAAAGCTGGACCGGCTGCCGTTCTTCCCTGCGGGACGAACAACTGGCCGTGAATCTCGAGGCCATCTTCGCTCTTGAATGTCACTTGTTTCGGCGTCACGAGCTGGCTCGACGGGAAAGCCGGAGGCAATTCTTCGCGTGCGATCATCTCGCGGCCCCGGTCCGTGATTCGATATGGCATCGCGGGTGAAGTCGCGCTCGAGCCGAGGCAAAGCATAAACTTGCCGTCCCCTGTTTCTACGGGAGCCCATTCGATCGTTTCGCCCTTCGTGAGCGCTTGCGGTGTGCCGCCATCGGCGCTGACTTTCCAAATGTGGCGGCGATCCACGTCATTTTGATTCGAGTCGTAAAAAAGTGTCTTGCCGTCAACGCTGAGGGTGACGTCCTTCGTATCGAAATCACCGGGAGTGAGAAGCGTGGCATCACCGCCATCGGCAGAAATCGAATAGAGATGATTACGCCCATCTTTTTCGGACGCGAAACTAATGCGGTTATTCACGGCAAAATGGAATGAATCACCTTCCGTCAAGTTCGGAATCGAATCGTCCATCGAATCGCCGCTCCGCCACACTTGGTGCGCCGCGCCGGTTGCGGGATCGCCAACCCAGATGGACCAGGGCTGAGCGCGCAGGGGAATCAGCGGCAGGCCGCGTTCGAGACCATGCGTTTTAATGTATGCGATCTTTGTGCCGTCGGGCGACCATCGCGGCAGGCTGTCGCGATCGACACTTGGGTGCAGGTATTGCAGGGTGCTTTTGTTGAAATCATAGATGGCGATGAAATTGTGATCGCCGCGCTCGCTGGTGAAAGCGATTTCGCGTCCGTCGGGAGACCATTGCGGATCAATATTATCGCCGCGGACATAACACAGTTCCTTGACGGGCGTCGCGCCGGAAATTGGCGCGATCCACAGTTTGTCCTTGGCGGCCCATACAGCATTTTGTCCGTCCGGTGAAATTACAATGTCCTCACAGCCTTCGCGAGCGCAATCCATAGCGCCCAGGAGGCGGGGCTGGCCGCTTTCCACATCCGCGGCCCACACTTGTTGATCAGGCTTCTGGACGCTGCTCGTGGGATCAGCGACCTCACCCGTCGAATTCGTTTCGCTGCCGCGCGCGTAGACAATGGTTTTGCCGTCCGGCGTGAGCCGCAAGCTGGCAATTGGCTGTCCGTCGTCTTCGGTGTAGTGCGTCACCTGGCGCGCCTTGAAGTCCGGGCCGTCCGCGACGAATACATTGCGAACGCCGCGAATGTCGAACACCCACGCGATGCGTTCGCCACTGCGCGCCGCGACAAGCTCATCGGGAAAAGGAGAGCTCATCACTTGCTGCAGCGTGAATCCTGTTGGCGCAGGATAAGCCGCACCGCAAACGGCGAGCGCAAAGATGACAACGCCCGCGCCGAATATTCCGCGCAGTTTAACAAAATGCGAATTGCGATTCATGGGAACCCCCGCGATGAAATTTGCGCGTGCATGATACGCCCGCGGGACGCCAAATAAAAGGCACGTTTATGGTCTGACGCCGCGCTATTCGACGAAGGGGAACCTGAGTGGTAGAGCAAGCGTTGGCACCGCGCGCCGCTCCAGTTAATTACGATGTGGAATTAAGATGACACATTCCGATGCGCCGATGAAACAAAGATTGCTGGCGCCTTAATTCACAAGGGGGCGATCCGGATCGGTCGCATTCCCCATCGTTGGCAGAAAATCCGTGAGCAGGACGTCAATGCGTCGCACGGCCTCATCCACGCCGCGGAGCCGTTCGTCCCGGTCGTCCAGAGTCGCCGATTGCTCGATCAGGTTCAGCGCGCCGCGAATACGATAGTTCATTTCCGCAACGAGCTGCATCCTCTCCTTCGCTCTGGCGTAAGCCTGGTTTTCATAACTCGCGGACAGAAAGAACAGGATCAGCAGCGCCCCGATAAATCCAATCGCCAGGTAATTGAATAACCTCGCCTGTGCGGGCGTTCCGATCCAACTCAGAATAATATCCGTGAGAAAGCTCGCCAAGAAAAGGATCAGGCCCGAGAGCAGGGCTGGCGACATCCGCTCGAACGACAGCCAACGTGGGAGAGGCTTGTTAAGGCGCATGGAAATCCTCCTGACGAAAGTGCCCGAGAGTATAGCGCCATTGGCCATTAAGGAAAAGGCGAATAGCACTGGGGTAGTAAGTTTGATTTCCCTAATCATCACAAATTCAAACTGACTCAGCGATGGACAACGTGCCCTCGGAGTTAGTCGTGAGGCGGCAAAACCTCCGGGAACTGCACCACGCCAAACCGGCCATTGGATTCACGAATGAGAGTCGGCGCGTAGAGACCCAGCAATTTCCGCGTCCACCAGTTGCCTGTCTCGCGTTTCCCTTCGAGACTTGTGAACCAGTATTGCCAGATGACCGCGCGAATTTCTTGCGGCGGCCCGTTGGGAAACGGATTGCGTGCGAAGAGCGAAAGGACTTCGGGACTGTTGTCGAGAAGCGCCTCTTCCGTGCCGGCGACGAATTGATATTGCCGCCAACTCCCCAGCGAAGCGAACCACAGATTCCAATCGAAACGTGGCTGGTACGGTGCGTAAATTCGCGGCGCTTCATTTAACGCTTGCGGTTTGTAGCGAAACGGATATGCGGTCCACGTTTTACCTCCATCGTTCGAACCTTGAAATTCGATTTCGTAGCGGCCGCGCGTCATCGAGCCGAACAAGCCGTACTGATTAGCGACACGGAAAGGGTCAATCGCCTGCACGGGCCATTGCGGAAGCGGTGAGCCGGGAATCAGCATCCAGACGAGTTGCGCCGAGGTCGCATAGAAAATCCAGGCGAGGCACACGCCCGCGATCGTCATGCGTACGGGGAACCAAACGCGCCGAAATGGACTCTGTGAGGTATTTGTTGCTGGTGGCCCGGCGCTCGATTGAACAGAATCTTTCACCGCAGCCATTTCTTGCGGCTTTGATTGAGATGCTGCGAAAAGAGAAATTGGCTTTGCATATCCCGCCGCAAATTCTTCCGCACTATCTTCCTCGCGCATGGCCACCACCACGTGATACTTCGCAAACCATTTCCGTGGCGCGATGCGCACAAGGAATTGATCGTCGAGCAGCAAGAAGCCCAGAGCGAGCACGAGATAATTCAGGAACGCGTAATTCGCCGTGAGGATCACGCCAATCTCCCACGGTGTGACAATAAAAAAACAAATCAGCCGCAGACGGCGGGGGAGGAACAGCATCAGCACGACGCCGAGCTCCATGACGAGCGTCGCGAGCGCCGTCAGCCAATGAAACCAATGCGGCGCCTGCTGCACGTACCAGCCAATCCACGTGGGCAGCGGGCCATTTTGGTAATACTCGTACATCGCCGTCAGATGGCGCCATTCCGGATCGCCGCCGAGTATTTTCGCCAAACCCGACTCGAAATAAATTCGGAACCATTCCCACAAAAGCAGCCACAGGCATGCGCGCGAGGGCGGCGAGAGTTCGCCCCAACGCGGACGCCATCCCGCCGGCGCGAAAAAGAGACAAAGGAAGCCTGCGGCCAAGAGCATTCCGTCGGATTGGTAGCTCGCAAAATCCTGCAGCGTGGAAATGAACGACAGAAAACAGATGAAGCAAATCGCCGTCATGGCGCGCGGCCAGAAATTCAGGAACAGCAGAATTGCGGCGACCATGCCAATCCAGCAGACGGCGACGAGCGCGCGATCGGTGGAACTCAGCCAGAGTAATGACGGAACAAACCACAATTTTTCGAGGCCGTGAATGGAATGGCCGACTGCGCTTAGATAAAAGTTCGCTGGGAGAATGCCGTTGGGTCCGATGAGGCCTCTGGCTTGAAAGACGAGCGAATAAAACGCGGAAAAGAAAATCAGGCCGAGCGCGCGAAGGAAAATCCAGCGCGGGCCGAGGTGGCCATGCGCGCCGGACTCAGGTCCAAGGAACCATTTCGCGATTTCTGCGGCGCGGCGCATACGGCGGCATTATACACACCGCCCGTTACACACGCGCTCGTACGGCGGGAATTGTGGCGTCAGAGTTGCGAAGAATTTTTGGCGCTGGGCGCGATTATGAAGCGCGTTACGCCGAATATGTGAGTTGGTGCGGCGTGGTGAAATTGGTGGACGGCAGGGGATTCGAACCCCCGACCCCCGCGTTGCGAACGCGATGCTCTCCCAGCTGAGCTAGCCGCCCACCGAGCCAAATCAGTTTAGCAAACGCGGCCACCTGCGCCAATGACGAACGCGCACACGTTTGCTTTAGAGGCGCGCTCGCACGGCGCGTACTACAGTCTCCAGCGCTGATATTTCAGGAACAGTTCCCTGCGCAAAAACTTTACTGCCGCCGCCTTTGCCGCCAACGGCCGCAAGGAGTTCGCGGAGGAGCGCGCCCATGTCGCCGTCGAGACCGGCCGATTGCGCGAGGACGATTGCCTTCGCCGCGCGGCTGGCGAGGATCACCTGCATGTTCGGAGTTGCGACGGTTTTTGCGGCCAGCATCGCCAAGTAGCTCGCGGCTGCGTCATCGGAAACGAAAACAATTATTTTTCGCTTACCGTCCTCGGAAGCTTGAGCGTTTCGCGCGAGCAGGTCCGTGGCTTCCAGTTCCGCGAGACGCTCGCTCAATTTTTTCGCATCGCGTTGGCTGGAGCGGCGCTCTTCTTGCATTTTGCGCACGTTTTCCGGCAGCTCGGCCATTCCGCAGCCGAGATGCTCGGCCGCCTGACGCAAAGTCGCGAAATCTCCTCGCGCGGCCGCAAGCGCGCGCCAGCCCGCCACGAATTCAACACGCCAGTTCTGCTTTTGATGTTCACATTTGCGCGTCAGGAGTATTCCGGCCTGCCCTGTGCGCGCCAGATGAGTACCGCCGCACGGCTGACGATCAAAATTGCTGATGTCAATGACCCGCAGGGTGCCTTCACGGTCAACTTTTTTGCGAATGCCCTCTGCGGCGAGTTCTTCAGCCGTTCCGTAGCGCACAGCGATGGGTCGGTCATCGAAAATGATTTCGTTTACGCGACGCTCGGCATCTTCGAGCTGACGGGGCGTGATGGACGGCGCGGCAAGGTCGATGGTGGAAATTTCGCGTCCGAGATGAAACGAAACGGTTTGAAATTTGAACAGCTCGATAAACGCCGCGGAGAGCATGTGCTGAGCTGTGTGTTGCTGCATGTGATCGAAGCGGCGCGGCCAGTCAATTTCAGCATGAGTCGCGCCGGCGGCGACGGCCTGGTCAGTGACATGAATGATTTCGTCATTTTCGCCGTCGAGAACTTCCACAACTGTCGCAGCGCCGAGCCTGCCCGTGTCGAACGGCTGGCCGCCGGAGGTGGGATAAAACGCGGTGCGGTCCAAGCGCACGCGCCAGCGCGCGTTTTCAGGTTCGCACGCGAGCACTTGCGCGTCGAACTCGCGCAAAAATGAATCGTTGTAGTACAGACGCTCGGTCATTTACCACTCAGCAATGATTCGACGGCTCCGCGGAACATGCAATACACGGCTACTTCAGAGCTTTTTGCCAGGCTTCATTGTATTTGTAGCCGCAGCCTGTATTGAACAGCACAACCATCTCGTCAGGCTTGATCCATTTTTTCTCCGCGAGTTTGCGCGCCGCGACGACGGTTGCTCCGCCCTCGGGCGCGGCATACATCCCTTCCTTCGCGGCAAGTTCTTTCGACGTGGCGAGAATTTCGTCGTCGGTGGCGGCGACCGCAGTGCCTTTGCTTTCGCGAATGGCCTGAAGAATCAGAAAGTCGCCAATTGCTTTCGGCACGCGCAAGCCGGAAGCAATTGTCGCGGCGTTTTGCCACATGGGAGCGCTGTCGATGCCCTTCTCGAACGCGTCCACGATGGGCGCGCAGCCCGCGGCTTGCACTGTCACCATGCGCGGGCGCTCGCTGCCGATCCAGCCCATCGCTTGCATTTCCTCAAACGCTTTCCACATGCCGATCATGCCAACGCCGCCGCCCGTGGGATAAATAATCACGTCGGGAAGCTTGCCGTCGAACTGCTCCCACAGCTCCAGGGCCATGGTTTTTTTTCCTTCGATGCGATACGGCTCCTTAAGTGTGGTGACTTCGTACCAGCCGTTCTTGTCTTTGTTTTCGGCGACATACTTTCCGCAGTCGGAGATCAGGCCGTCGAGCTTGCGCACATCGGCGCCAAATGCGCGACATTCCATTTCGTTGGCAAGAGGCGTGTCGGCGGGCATGACGATCACGCACGGAATTCCGGCCTGCGCGGCATAAGCGGCGAGCGCGCCACCGGCGTTCCCGGCCGTGGGAGTGGCAAGAACTTTGACTCCCAATTCCTTTGCGCGGCTCACGGCGGCGGAAAGACCACGCGCTTTGAACGAGCCTGTGGGGTTCAGGCCTTCGTCCTTAATATAGAGATTACGCAAGCCAATGGACGCGCCGAGGCGTTCGGCGTGGAGCACAGGCGTCATGCCTTCGCCAAGCGTGACCGGTTCGCGCGACGGCAATACTTCGGCGTAACGCCACATCGTCGCGGGACGCGTACGCAAGGCTTCGCGCGTAAGCGTTTTTGCGGCTGCCTCCAAATCGTAGCGCGCCAGCAGCGGACCGCCGCAGTCGCAAAGATTTTTCAGTTGATTGTGAGGGTAAGTTTTGTGGCAACGGGAACATTCCAGATGAGTGATGGTGGTTTGTAGTGGTTTGCTCATAAGCGAAAAAGTTTAGCACACCTGCAGCAACAGATGCGCCGCCGCAGCAACGGGCGCGATACAATTCATGGATGCCGATACGCCTGATTGCCATGGATATCGATGGCACGCTGCTCGATAGCCGCCACGAATTGCCCGCCGCGAATCGCGAAGCCATCGTGGAAGCGCACGCGCGCGGCATTGAGATTATGCTTGTCACGGGCCGCCGATTCGATTTTGCGAAGCTAATCTCCCAGCAGCTTCCGTGTGAATTGACGCTGGTAGTCAACAATGGAGCGCTGATTAAATCGAAAGCGGGTGAGACGCACTTGCGTCACCTGCTGCCACGCGCGCTGGCACGCGAAGTGCTCGCTGCGACCAGTGACTTTCGCTCCGGAGCGGCAGTCGTTTTCGACCGTATGCGCGAGCGGCAACTGGTTTTTGAGCGTATTGATTGGAATGATCCGGTCAGCGGGGGATATTACCAGCGCAACCGCGAATTCATCGCCGAATGCGTGCCGCTGGAAAACAGCCTCGATGAAGATCCGATCCAGGTGATGTTTGTCGGTTCGGTGGCACGGATGCGCGCGGCGCATTCAAATCTGAAATCCATGGCGCGCGTAAACGATTTTTCGACGGCGCTGACCGAATACGAGCAGCGCGATTTAAGCATTCTCGACGTAATTCAGCGCGGATGCTCCAAGGGCGCGGCGCTCGCGCAATGGGCGCGGCGGCGCGGCATCCGTCGCGAGGAAATCATGGCGATTGGCGATAACTGGAACGATCGCGACATGCTCGAATTTGCGGGCTTGCCGGTCTTGATGGGCAACAGCGCGGCGGAATTAAAATCGCTCGGCTGGGCTGTTACACTCTCGAATGACGAAGCCGGTGTGGCGGCGGCGATTCGCGCACATGCGTTTGGTGAGGCAGTCAAGAGTTGATTAGGCAGTTGAAAATTTCGCAGAAATTGACATCCGAAAGTGACCAGCGGCGGCAGGCAACGGTGAGGCGAGAAAGCGATTCAAACGAATGAAC
>DASZCH010000034.1:0-11764 GCA_035943235.1 Candidatus Acidiferrales bacterium | reverse complement strand
ATCTTGATCGATGGACGCACTCCCTGAAGGCTACCAATCAGGTTCTAAAAACTGCGAAGATAGGCGGTCGGATTCGTTTTCGGGACGCCCTCATGGGTCGGATTGAAGCATTCAAGTTGAGGCGTAGACTTCGCAAGAGCTAACCTCCCTTTCGTCATTCTGCCACTCACCACTCGACACTGCTGTTCAGGTATCATCTAGCCGCGCGCGGCAAACAATAGCCACTCCTGCCGCGGAAGGCCCGAGCATGAGCAAAAACCGGATGGAGGCGTTCAGCGACGGGGTGCTGGCCGTCATCATCACCATCATGGTGCTGGAGATGAAGCCGCCCGGCGGCGGCACCCTCGAAGCGCTGAGGCCGGTGATTCCCGTTTTCTTGAGCTACGTCCTCAGCTTCGTCTTCCTCGGCATCTACTGGAGCAATCATCACCACTTGCTGCACGCCGTCCAGCGCGTCAACGGCGCGACTCTGTGGGCCAATCTCCACCTTCTCTTCTGGCTGTCGCTCGTTCCCTTCACCACGGCCTGGATGGGCGATAATCGCTTCACCTCGTGGACTGTCGCCCTCTACGGAATCGTCCTGCTGCTCGCAGCCATCGCGTACTACATCCTCGTCCGAGCACTGCTCGCTGTTCATGGCCCCGCTTCGACGCTGGCTGCGGCGATTGGCAACGACCAGAAAGGCAAAGTTTCGATTGCGATTTACGTTGTGGCGCTTCCGTTGGCGTTCGTTCACCCATGGATTTCCGCAGCCTGCTATGTCGTGGTCGCAATTATTTGGCTCATCCCCGACCGCCGTATCGAAAAAAGACTGTCTGAGTAGAACTTCGCGCCGCCCGCATTCGCCTTTGCGTGAAGCTCCGCTTTCCTGGTCACTCGGCACTTTTTACAGTTTTTGCTTGCCTTTGCGCTTCTGCGCCACACAAAGCGCCGGGAATTAAAGTATGCTTTCAGCGCGGATGACTGACAAGAAAAAGAGGTCGCGATCACCTAGTTTCTTGCCTCAGAAAAATCTGGAGTAAGCCGTTTCACTGCGTTGGAGAGGTCGCGAGCGCGGAGCTCTTCGCGTCACCGAAGTATATTTTGGAACTCGCCCTTCGCGACCATTTGTGCCACCGCCGCTATGTCCGGAGCCAGCGCCCGATCTTTGTCAACGACGGCCGAAACAGCCCGCACGAGCGCGTAAGCCTTGCGTGCCTCGACGCCTGTTTGCAGCGGCGCTTGAAAATCGATTCCCTGGCACGCGGCCAGCAGTTCGATGGCGATCACATTGCGCAGCGCGTCGAGCATCCGTCGCAGCCGCCGCGACGCGCTCATTCCCATCGACACGTAATCCTCCTGGTCGCCCGACGTGGGAATGGAATCCACCGAATGTGGAGTCGCCAGTGTCTTTAACTCGCTTGCCAGGGCCGCAGCCACCACCTGCGCAATCATGAATCCCGAATTCAACCCCGGGTCCGCCGTCAGAAATGGAGGCAGCAGGCTCGTATGAGGATTGGTCATGTGCTCGATGCGCCGCTCAGAAATTCCCGCGAGCGTCGCGAGCGCAATCGCGATTTGGTCCGCGGCCATGGCCAGCGGTTGCCCGTGAAAATTCCCCCCGCTGATCACTTCGCCAGACTCTGCAAATACCAGCGGATTGTCCGTCGCGCTGTTGAGTTCGATTGACAGCGTCGTCCTCGCTTGTGACAGCGAATCGCGTACGGCTCCGTGAACTTGCGGCGTGCAGCGCAGGCTATACGCATCCTGAACGCGAGGGTCTTTCTGGGATGAGCGATGCGATTCGCGAATTTCGCTGCCGCGATTCAGTCGCGTCAAATTCCGCGCGCTTGCCGTTTGCCCTGGATACGGCCGAATCCGCGAGATGCGCTCGTCGAACGCCGCGGGACTCCCGCGCAGCGCATCCAGCGAAAGAGCGGCCGCCACGTCCGCCGTGTCGATCAGAATTTCCGCGTCACGAATCGCCAGCGCCAGCAGCGCCAGCATTCCTTGCGTGCCATTCAGAAGCGCCAGGCCTTCTTTCGCTTCGAGCTTCAGCGGAGCAATCTCCGCTTGCTTCAGTGCATCGCCGCCCGATAATTGTGCGCCCTTGTAAACAACTTTGCCTTCGCCGATAACGACGAGCGCCAAATGCGCCAGCGGCGCCAGGTCGCCCGAAGCCCCAACGGACCCTTGCGACGGAATCACCGGCAGTACGCCGCGATTGAGCATCGCCAGCAGCGTTTCCACCACCACAGGACGAATGCCGCTGAATCCTTTCGCCAACGCGTTCGCGCGCAGCAAAATCATTGCCCGCGTTTCATCTTCCGCCAGCGGTGCGCCCACACCGCACGCATGGCTGCGCACCAGATTCAGTTGCAGCTCGCGAATCTGCTCCGACTGAATACGCACGGTTGCAAGAGCGCCGAAGCCAGTATTGATGCCGTACGCGGCAACGTCACCTGTCGAGAGCTTCTCCACCACCGCTCGCGACGCATCCATCCGCGTCCGCGCTTCCGGCGCCAGCACCACTTCAAAACCTTCGAAAACAATTTGATAGAGCTGTCCCAGTGTCAGGTCGTTTCCGGAAAGCGCGAGCGATTTCTTCATGACCGATGCGCGCTTTCTGCGCCCACGGATTCGCCCGCATGGGTCAACGGAAAATACTGCCGGTACTTTTCCGGCAAACTCTTCGGCCTGCCGTGCTTGTCGCAAATCACGTGAAGCGTTTCGCCCGTCGCGACCAGCGTCCCGCGGGCCTCGTTCACAACTTCATAGGCAAAAGTGATTGTCCGGCGGCGCGATTGCGTCACGGTGGTGCGAATTCGCAAAACATCGTCGAACTTCGCGGGATGCTTGTACGTGCAGCTCGCTTTCGCCACCACGACGAAACTGTCGTCCTCGATTTCCATTTTCTTGTAGCTGAATCCCAGGTGCCGCATCAGCTCCACGCGCGCCACTTCAAACCACACAAAGAAATTTGCGTAGTAGACCACTCCCATCTGATCTGTTTCCGCGTACCGCACGCGAACCGTGGTCTCGCCGGAGACGGTCATTGGCCGCGCCATTCAGGTTTTCGCTTTTCCAGGAACGACGCCAAGCCTTCGCGAAAATCCGCTGTACGCCGAATCTCCGCGCTTTCGCGGATCGCAATAGCCAGGTCGCGCTCAATTTCTTTTTCATTCCATCGCAAAATAATCCGTTTCGTCAGCCGCAGGCTCGTTGGACTCGACGCGATGAGCGACTGCGCCAGCTCCCGCGCCGACTCCATCAACTCTTCTTGTGGTACCAGTTGCGTCACCAGGCCCAGACGATGCGCTTCCGCCGCATCGAATATTTTCCCGGTCAGCAAAAGCTCGCGCGTAATCTTTTCTCCCACCTGTCGCAGCAGGAAAACTGAAACCACCGCCGGCAAAAATCCGATGCGAGCCTCTGTATAACCAAATTTCGCCTCCGGCACAGCGAGCGTAAAATCGGCGAGCGTCGCCAGTCCCGTGCCGCCCGCGATGGCCGCGCCGTTCACGGCGGCAATCAGCGGTTTTGGAAAACTGTAAACGCGGTGGAACATTTTGCCCATCCGCTCCGCATCCGCGACGTGCTGCTCGTGCGTTTGCGCCGCGAGCTCGCGCAGCGACTCCAAATCCATTCCCGCGCAAAAGGCTTTGCCCGCTCCCGTGAGAATCACGACGCGCGCCGGCCCGCGCTCCGCTTCATCCAACGCACCCAGCAGATCGTCAATCATCGCCGGCGATATCGCATTGCGTTTGTCCGGACGATTCAGCGTAATCGTCGCGACTTCGCCGTGCACGTCGAGTGTAAGAGTCGTGTAACTCATGGTTGATTTTCAGTTCGGCTTCGGCGCGTCCACTTCGTGCGCATAAGTTTCGCGAATCTGGCCCGTCAGAGCGCACGCCATCGCCAGCGATTTCGCGTCAATTCCCGTCGACACGCCGCGCGCGGCCAGCGTCGCCAGCACGGTTTCCGTCGGAATATTGCCGACCAGATCGTCCCCCGCAAACGGGCATCCGCCCAATCCCGTCAGCGCGCCATCGAATCGCCGGCAACCTGCCTCGTATGCCGCCAGAATTTTTTCAGCCGCGGCGTCCGGACGGCTGTGCAAATGCACTCCCAGCTCCACGCCCGCAACGCAGTTTTTCGCCGTGCGATAAAGCGCCGCCACATCATGCGGAGACGCTTTACCAACCGTATCGGCCAGCGAAACTGTGCGCACGCCAGTGTCCTTCAGCCATATGAGCGCGTCTTCGACAATCTCAGGCCCCCACGGCTCATCGTAAGGATTCCCGAAGGCCATCGAGACGTAAACCACCAGCTTCCGCCCCGCCGCCATCGTCCGTCGGTGCAAGGTCTCCACCAACGTCCGCGATTCCGCACGAGACATATTCGCATTCGCGCGTCGAAAATAAGCCGAGATCGAGTAGGGGTAACCAATCGTCGTTACGCCGGCAGTCGCCAGCGCGCGATCGAGTCCCCTTTCATTCACCACGATGCCGATAATTTCCGGCGGCGCCATGTCAGCAGGGAGCTGTTTCGCCAATTCCGCCATCACCTGCTCGCTATCGGCCATCTGCGGCACATATTTCGGCGACACGAAGCTCACCGCATCGATATGCCGAAAGCCCAGCGCAATCAAACGTCCCAGATAATCAATTTTCGTTCGCGTCGGAATAATTTGTGGCAGCCCCTGCCACGCATCCCGCGGGCACTCAATGATCGTCACCGATTCCATTTATGTTTGTAGGACCCCTGTCTTAAATTCCGCGATGACCGGATTTAATGATGCTGCCTCCAGCGCCTCAATAATCGCGTCGCGCGTGTGCGCGGGATCGATAATCGCGTCCACCCACAACCGGGCGGCAGCATAACGCGGATCCGTCTGATGCTCGTAGGTCGAGCGAATCGACTCGAAAAGTTCCTTCTTGTCCTTTTCCGTGATCTTTTTTCCTTCGCGTTCCATCTGTTTGATTTTAATTTCGACCAGCGTTCCCGCCGCCGATTCCCCTGCCATCACCGCGTAACGCGCCGTCGGCCAGGCAAAAATAAATCGCGGATCGTATGCCTTCCCGCACATCGCGTAATGCCCGGCGCCGAAACTGCCCCCGCAAATCACGGAAATCTTCGGCACCACGCTATTCGCCACCGCATTCACCATTTTTGCGCCCGCGCGAATGATCCCGCTCCATTCGGCTTCCTTGCCCACCATGAAGCCGTTCACATCGTGAAGAAAAATCAGCGGAATCAGATTCTGATTGCAGTCCAAAATAAATCGCGCCGCCTTGTCCGCCGATTCGGTGTAGATAACGCCGCCGAATTCCATTCGCCGCTCGCCTGTGCCCGCCGCCGCGATTTGCACGTGGGTCTTCTGATTCGCGACGATCCCCACGGCCCAGCCGCCGATGCGCGCGAAGCCGCAGAGAACAGTTTGCCCATATTCGGCGCGATATTCTTCCCAGCTGCTGCCGTCGACGATTCGCGCGATGATTTCGCGCATGTCGTATTGCTTCGCCGGATCCGAGGAAAAGATTCCATAAATCTCTTCATCCGAATATTTGGGCGTCTCCGCTTTCTGGTGGTCGAAAGGAGCGCGCTGCCTATGGCCCATTTTATTTACGAGTGCTCGAATGCGCGCGATGCACGAATCGTCGTCAGCCTCGCGAAAATCAACCGTGCCACTGATCTGCGCGTGTACTTTCGCCCCTCCGAGCTCTTCCGCGGAAGTCTTTTGCCCAATCGCCGCCTGCACCAGTGCCGGGCCCGCCAGAAAAAGCCCGCTGCCTTCCGTCATCAGTATGTGATCGCACATTACGGGAAGATACGCGCCGCCCGCCACGCAAATTCCCATGATCGCTGTCAACTGCGGAATCCCCATCGCGGACATCACCGCATTGTTGCGAAACACGCGCCCGAAATCGTCCGTGTCGGGGAACACGTCCTCTTGCAGCGGCAGAAAAACTCCCGCCGAATCGACCAGATAAATGGTCGGAATACGATTTTCGATGGCGATATTCTGCGCGCGAATCACTTTTTTCGCCGTCATCGGGAAAAACGCGCCTGCCTTCACCGTCGCGTCGTTCGCGATAATCATCATTTGCCGTCCCGCGACGCGCGCCAGTCCGGTAATAGTCCCGGCAGCAGGCGCGCCGCCCCACTCTTCGTACATTTCATACGCGGCGTAGAGGCCCAGTTCAAAAAAGTGGCTGCCCGGATCGATAAGCTTGTCGATGCGTTCGCGCGCCGTCAGCCGGCCTTTCTTGTGTTGCGACTCGACCGCTTTCGCGCCGCCGCCCTCGCGAATCTTCTCTTCCTCGGTTTTTATTTCCGTCAATTGGTCAATGATGGCGCGGCGATTCTTCTCGAAATCGGGAGATTTGGTTTTAATGTGGGTTTCGATCACTGAGTTGTTCACGCGGCGTCAAACTTTCTGCGCGCTTGCGGCAAAGCGTTTGCGAATGAACTCGACGATATCTTGAGTGGAGGTGCCCGGCAGAAAAACCTCGGCGATGCCTTCTTTTTTCAATGCAGCAATGTCCGCCTCGGGAATAATTCCGCCGATCACCACGGTCACATCCGTCATGCCCTTTTCGCGCAGCAATTCCATCAACCGCGGGCACAGCGCATTGTGCGCGCCGGAAAGTATGGACAGCCCGATCACGTCCACGTCTTCCTGCGCCGCCGCCGAGGCAATCATTTCCGGAGTCTGCCGCAGCCCCGTGTAAATCACTTCCATGCCCGCATCGCGCAGCGCGCGCGCAATGATTTTCGCGCCGCGGTCGTGCCCGTCCAGCCCCGGCTTGGCAATCAGCACGCGTATTTTCTTGTCAGCCATTCGCGCTGAAAGCATACTTCAATTCGTTGCATTTTGTGTAGCGCAGAACGATTCCCGCGTGTCGAATTATTTTGCAACGGCGTCCAGGAAGCTCTCCACTACCGAATTGAAATGCTCCGCATCGTCCACGAACAGCGCGTGCCCGTCGCCCTCGAAAACTTCCAGGCGCGACCCGCGCACGCTCTCCTGCATTCGCAATTGCGCAGCGTGCGTCATGTAAGGCGAATCGGCGTAGCAGAACAGGGTTGGCTTATCCATCTTCGCGGCGGCGGAACGATAGTCCGCCGCGAATTTGCCAAGCAGCAAAGCTACAGCCGTGTTCGTGGGAACCTTCAGCGAAGCATCGATCACGCGCTGGACATAGCCTTCCGGTTGCGGTCTCTTGAAGAACAACGTGCGAATAAAGTCAGACGTCGTTTTCTGCCGGTCGGTAAGAATCTGGTCGATGAACAGTAAGTCGCCATTGCCTTCGCCTGGCGCGAGCCCGCCGAAATTGTCATCGACGAACACCAGGGCCGCGACGCCTCTCGTGCCGAACTGCTCCACATACGCCGCGACTTCCGTCACCGCCATCGACCAACCCACCAGAACCACCGGCGCCAGATCCAGTTGGTCAACCACCGCTTTGATGTCGCGGGCGCGCGCCGCCGGATACAATCCCTCGCCCGTTTGCGAAGATTCACCCTGGCACCTCGGATCCCTCGCCACCACTCGGTAGTTCTTCGAAAAGTAATCAATTTGCTTTTGCCAAATCCACGCGGGCATCGTCCAGCCGGGGACAAAGAGAATCGACGGACTCCTTCGCGGTTCCAGCGTGACCTCGCCCATGGGTCTTTTGCTGATGATGGGATGGAGCGTCGTCTGCCGGCCTATCCCCGCTTCAAGGTAGTGAATTTTCACCCCGTCAGGAGTTGTGATGAAGCCGTTCCCGGTCCGTGCCGCTTGAGAACGTGGCGCGAGCACAACGAATACGAAGAAAACGGCTAGCAGAGGAGCTGTTCTCCCAAGGTGGGAGGAAAAATCAAACTTCGGTTCAAACACGCATCACCTCCGGCCGCAGCCGCGCTGGGCGAGCTATCGAGGCAGCAGCGCGCGTCGCGAACAGCCTGACGATTCGCCCGCAGCGTCAGCCCGACGTTTGGGCCAACATGTCGTCAGTCTTGGATGGCAAATTATAGCGCGGTGGTCGTGATGACGCAGTCTCAATCGCTGTTCGAGCCAGGGCATTTGCAGAAATCTGGAAATTTAGTCGGCGTCTGCGCCAGATCCAAATCGGACAATTTCATGAATTTCAAATGACCACGTCGCGTGTTAGGCATCGGGCACGGGGTTTGCGGGCGTTATTGAGGCTCTCGCGGGGTTGTGGCACAGTCGAATCGTGCCCCCGACAGAATTCATCGCGGTATTTGCGTTTGTACTCGGCTTAATTATCGGCAGTTTTCTGAACGTGTGCATCAGCCGGCTGCCACATGGAAAGTCCGTCGTGCGGCCGTCGTCGCGATGCCCGAAATGCGGAAAGTCGATCAAGCCCTACGACAACGTTCCCGTGCTGAGTTATTTTTTTCTTGCCGGCAAATGCCGCGCCTGCAAGATGCGCATTTCGCCCGTTTATCCGGCGGTCGAACTCCTCACGGGCCTGCTTTTTCTAGCGTGTTATGCGATTTTCGGCAATTCCGTGGAAACGATAAAATGGGCCGCTTTTTGCGCCATTCTAGTGGTGTTGATTTTTACCGATTGGCGCGAACGGCTGCTGCCGGATACGGTGAACTTCACGGGCCTGGCGATTGGACTGATCATCAGTTTTTTCGTGCGTCCTGACGACGGGACGGCGCTCTGGATTGCGAATCGTCTTTTCGAGTTTCCGCCACCGGCGCCGGTGATCTCTTTTGCGGATGCGCTGATTGGCGCAGCGGTCGGCGGAGGCCTGCTGTGGCTGGTGGGTGAAGGCTATTTCCGTTTGCGTGGGCGCGAAGGCATGGGCCTCGGTGACGTGAAAATGATGCTCATGGCGGGAGCGTTTCTGGGCCTGCGGCGGACAATTCTTACGATTCTGATCGGCTCTGTGCTCGGCGCGATTCTCGGTGCGATTTTCATCTTGTCTTCGCGCAAAGGTTCCGATTACGAACTTCCTTTTGGCACATTCTTGGGAACGGCGGGGCTGCTCGTGGTGTTTTTTGGCACGCCACTTGTGACTTGGTACCAATCGTTCTTTGTGATGCGGTAGGTCCACGCAATGGGCATTGTGCCGGCACATCAAAATTTCAACTTCGAATTGATCGTCACACTTGCTTTGGTGGCGCTGGTTTTCGTACTGATGCTCGTAGGCTTCATTTTAGTTCGACGATCGCTGCGGGAAGATCGCCGAAATGCAAAAGAGCCCGCTGACTCCTTCCGCGTCAACGCTGAAAATCCTTCGGCGTTTATGACCGCATCCATGCAAGGCGTGATTGCGCGTCTCCGCGAGCAGGAACAGGAATTGGCGCGCCTGCATCAGGCCGAAAAGGAACGCGCGCAGGAAACGGAGCGGCTGAGCGAAGCCGTGACGCGCAACATGCCGGCAGGCCTGCTGCTGGTGAACGCCACCGGCGCGATAAGCTCGGCGAATCCCGCGGCTGAAAAAAATCTGGATATTCGCGGATTGCAATACCGCCGCTACACGGAAATTCTTGGCGAAGATTCGGCGCTCGCGGACATGCTGACTGCGTGCTTGCGTGATGGGCAGACTTTTCAGCGCGGCGAAGTGCCTCACACCACGCCCGCCGGGGAACTTCGGCATCTGGGCGTCACGATTTCGCCCATCTACCGGACGGTGCGCGATACCGTGGCACAGGGACCGGCCGCGGCGCCCACGCAGAAAATCGCCGGGGCGCTATGCCTGATGAGCGATCTGACAGAGCTTGCCACCTTGCAGAAACAGATGCGCTGGAAGGAGAATTTGGCGGCGCTGGGCGAAATGTCCGCGGGAATCGCGCACGAATTCAAGAACGCGCTCGCGACCATTTCCGGCTACGCGCAAATGATTCGCGGCGAGGCAGCCTCCTCCGACGCAAGCGAATGCGCGGAGAAGATCCTGGACCAGACTCGGTCGCTTACACGTGTCGTGACGGAATTTCTACGCTTCGCCCGGCCTCTCGAATTGGCGCAGGAGGATTTTGAGCTGACTGAAGTAATCGAACAGGTCGCCGACGAGATCGGTACAGCGATTCCCGACGCGTCGATACGGACCCAGGGCATTTTTGGCGAAATCTCCGGGGATGCCAGTTTGCTTCGCCAGGCCCTGCTGAATCTGACGCGCAACGCAGCGGAAGCGGCATCCTCCAACGGTCACCCCGGAGAAGTGGTGATCGTAGGCGCCCAGGAGGGGCATGCCGGAAAACGCTGGCAGTGCATCGCGGTCAGAGACAATGGGCCCGGCATCGCGCCCGGCGATATCGACAAGATATTCGTGCCGTTTTTCACCACTAAATCGGCGGGCACCGGCCTCGGCCTCGCAGTGGTGCAGAAAATAGCCTTGCAGCACGGGGGCCGCGTCGAAGCCCATAACCGGACCGAGGGCGGCGCGGAATTCGACCTATGGTTACCTTTGCGGTAGCGAGCCAGCCCTGTCTGATTGCTTGGCGCTCCCGCCGCATCTAAACTAGAGGAAATAGGCATCGGAACAGGCTTCCGAGGTGAGGCTATGCAAAAAGGAATCTGTCTGGCGGCATTGGTTGTGATTTTCGCTGCACCGCGGCTCTCAGTGGCGCAACAGACGCAACAACCGGGCCAAACGCAGTCGTCCGCCCAATCGAAGACTCAAGCTTCCCAAGCGCAAACAGCAAAGAAGCCTGACCCCTTGGTCGAAGCCGCGCGGAAAGCGCGTGAAGCCAAAAAGAATGAGTCGAAGCCGGCCGTCTTTACCAACGACAATATTCCAACCACGCCCGGTGGGGTGTCGGTGGTTGGTAACACAGCAGTCACTTCGTCAGGTTCCGCCGAGGAGAAAGCGTCGTCGGGCAAGTCGAGTTCCGCGGGAAAAAACGATGAAGCGACGTGGCGCAAGAAATTCGCTGAGGCACGCCACAAACTCGAACAGGACCAAAATGAACTTTCCATCCTGCAGCGCGAATCGAATCAGCTCCAACTCCAATATTATCCCGATCCAACCAAGGCGCTGATGCAGTCGGTGGATCGCAGCGACATCGTCAAGAAGCAAAAAGCCATCGAGGATAAGCAAAAGCAGATTGACGCCGACCAGCAGGCCATTTCGGCGCTCGAGGATGAACTCCGCAAAGCAGGCGGCGATCCCGGCTGGGCGAGAGAGTAGCGCGGCGCAATGGAAGCAATCCTCCTCGTCGAGGATAAGCCGGAACTGCGCGCGATGCTGCGCAAGGCTCTCGAGAAAGCCGGCTACACGGTCGATGAGGCTCCCGACGGCAGTTCGGCTATCGATAAAGTCCGCAACAAACGTTACCTCACCGTCCTTACCGACCTGAAACTTCCCGGCGCGTCCGGCCTGGATGTTCTGCGCGAGGCGCGGCGCGCCGATCCCATGATTCCTGTAATTCTCATTACGGCGTACGGGTCCGTCGAGGATGCCGTGACAGCGATGAAGGATGGCGCGTTTGATTTCATTCAGAAGCCAGTCGATTTGGAGCATTTGAAATTGCTGATAGCGCGCGGCGCGCGGCAGCAGGAGTTGCTGCGCGAAAATTTGTTGCTGCGCGAGGAGTACGCGGAACGTTATGGATTTCCGCGCATCGTGGGCGAGCATCCGTCGATGCAAACGGCGAGCCAGATGGTCCAGCGCGTTGCGCCGACGGATTCGACTGTGCTGCTGCTGGGGGAAAGCGGCACAGGCAAAGAGCTGTTCGCGCGAGCGTTGCATCATTTGAGCCGACGGAAGGATTGCACGTTTGTGGCGCTGAACTGCGCGGCGATCCCTGAGGGTCTGGTCGAGAA
>DASZCH010000033.1:0-1889 GCA_035943235.1 Candidatus Acidiferrales bacterium | reverse complement strand
CCGCTAATGTGGAGTCCCCAGTTATTCGCCAGCCAGGCCTCACAAAACCAAGCCTCGAAAGGAGCAAAAATGCCCGGAAGGCCACGCCGGACAGAAGAGTCGCATGGAAAGCAACATCCCATCCGTATCGTCCCGATGCATCCCGGTGCAGCGAGGGCCGCGGCTGCCGCTACGCCGCAGCTCACTTATCGAGACGGCCCGCTGCTGACGGCAGTTGAAGTTTTTACTGTGTTCTGGGGCGCTGCGTGGCAAGACGCGGCGAACAGCGCAACGATGGCAAAGGTAAATCAATTCTTTGATTTTATTTTGACGAGCCAGCTAATGGATCAGCTTGGCGAATACAGCGTGGCGGGAAAAACGATCGGGCATGGCTCGCGCATCGGGACGACGGTGATTACTTCTCCGGCGCCGGGCGCTTCGGTGCAGGACAGCGCGATCCAGAATTTGATTCAGCAGGAGATCAGCGCGGGCACGCTGCCGGCGGCGAGTGCGAATACGCTCTATTTTGTGTTTCTGCCGAACGGCGTGCAGGTGGTGCAGGGAGGCGGCGCGTCGTGCCAGGTTTTTTGCGGCTACCACGATTCGTTCGGCAGCAATGTTTATTACGCGGTGATGCCGTTTCCCGGGTGCGCGGGTTGCACGGGAGGACTGGCCGCGTTCGATGCGCTGACGTCGACAACGTCGCACGAATTGTGCGAGGCGATTACGGACCCGATTCCGGGGGAGGGTTGGTACGACGAGAACAACGGAGAGATCGGCGACATCTGCGCGTGGAAAACGAAGACGCTGGGGAGTTACACCGTACAGCTCGAATGGTCGAACCGCGCCGGCGCGTGCGTGTAGGAAAACTATCGAAACAAAAGCGATTCTATGAGCGCCCCGCGAGCTGGGACTTAGGCTCACAGGGCGTTCACAGAAATCGACGGGTGTTAGGGCGTCGCGAGAACGCGCGCCATTGGCTTCCAATAATTGTCGTACCAGCCGGGCACGAGATGAGCGGCGTCGTCCTGCGGGAAGCCGGCCTGATCGAAGACGAGTTTTGTGCCGGAGCTGTCGGGGCTAAGTTCGAACTTCACGATGGAATAGACGCCGGCGGGCCAACTGGCCGCGCGCCAGGCCTGCACGACGCGCTTCGCGGGGACGAGTTCGATGTTTCTGCCAGTGACGTAGCCGCCGAAGAGCGAAAAAGCGCCGCCAGGGGCTCCGCGGAGCATTGCCGACTTTTTTGCGGGTGCCATGCCGCTCTGCATGGCGGCGCTGAGCTTCACAACCTTCTCGAACTGCGCAGCGACGGTCAGGATTTCGTATACGCGCGCAGGCGTTGCGTTGAAAGTGACTTCCTCGTGAATTGATTCCGCCGTGCGGGAAAGTTCATCCTCCGCGGCACGCGCCGCTGATGAGCCCAGGGTCAAACCTCCGAATGCAACTGCTGCGCCGAAGATGATTTGTCGGCGGGTGAGCGCATCTCCGCGCAGGGCCGGATTGTTCCGTTCGTTCATGGTTCGCTCCTTAGTTTATGTTGAGTCGGCTGCCGCGTGTGGCAGCGACGGCATGAAAGCATGAAACCAAAATATGTTCAAAAACATATTGTGCTGGCAGGAGTGCGAAAGGGAAGGCATACTTTGGCAGCTTCCATGGAGGAGATTCCATGCCATATCCTTCCGGTCATGGCAAGATCGTGAGAAGGAAGATCGTCGAGAGCGCGCGAAGACTTTTCAATCGCTACGGCTTCGACGCAGTTTCCATTGCAGAAATTATGGAGGGTGCGGGGCTGACGCACGGAGGATTTTACAGCTACTTCAGGAATAAGAGCGCGCTGTACCGCGAGGTGCTGGGGTGTTTCTTCACGGATCCGGAATGGACAAATTGCTGGAAGGGCGTGCATGTGG
>DASZCH010000032.1:0-8544 GCA_035943235.1 Candidatus Acidiferrales bacterium | reverse complement strand
GTGTCGCGCAGTATCTTCTGATCCGAATTGAGCGAAAAATCCATCCGGTAGGTAGAGTCGGAATGCTACCACGAGCTCCGCATCGCGCGCATTATCGCAAACTGGCAATTTTATTCGCGAGTTGATGTCCAGGCCGCCAGTAAAGGAAAGCGCCGCTCCACAGCAGGCAACCTTCCTCGAAAAATTCAGCTCGAACGATGTAAACTTGGGGAAAGTGTCCGTGAGCGCGTGATGCCGAAAGCAATCGTGCGTAGCAGCAAACTGCTCAGATTCGCCCTGGCGTTGATGTGTGTTCCGGCAGCTTACGCTTTCCCGCCGCAACGTCTGCCGGCACAAACGTCCGCGACGATGCCGCAGTCTTCACGCAATCCCGCGGCACATTCCACGGCCATCCCCGCGCCAATTCCCTTGCCGAGTTCCACAACAACGTACCGCTGCGCCGACAGCGACCTTTGCGATTCGCCACAGGACCAATCCTTCGAGCTTGCTCGGCGCCACGATTTGCAGTCGAATGATCCCGACGTCGTTCGCGCCGCGCAGGCCTACGGCAAAGGCGTGACGGTCGAGTTCGGCGATCCGGGTCCAGACATGCAAAGCTCCACCAGCCACGCGGTCCGTGGCGACCGCACCGCACCCAACGGACTCCGCGCCATCGAGAGAGTCATCTTGCGGCCCGGCTTGCCCGCCGTAGAGTTGGAGGCAGCCGTCGGCCACGAAGGAAGTCATGTCGCGGATGCTCAGGACTTCGTAAGCGCAATCAGCCGCACCGGCAGAATCGATCAATCGAGGAACCTCACGACTTATCGCACCGAATTCAGAGCGTACATGGTTACGCATTCCATCCTGGCGTCCAACAGAGTGCGCGCGGGCTTCGGTGAATGCCGGAAGGACGCTCCCTGCCATCTTGGCTTCGGCATCGCCCGATCGCAGGCAATTCAAACTATCAACGAACTGCTCGCCAATCCTGCGAATCGTTGCGGCGCAGCGCCCAACTACGGAGTCACCCCTGAAAATCCCGGCCCCGCACTGTACGAAGTCCTGACCCCACCGTACTTAACTCCGCCGGAGACGAGCGCAGTATCTTCTGACCCTGATTGAGCGAATGCTTCACCCGCGTCGCGATGCACTCGCCTGTTTTAGCCACTGATCAGTCGCCAATTCTCACATCTTAATCAGTTCGCGAAGGCGGCGGGTTTGCGCGCGGCTCACGGGGACTTCGCTGGCGCGCTTGTCGTCCATTTTCAGCATGTAACTCGACTTGAACCACGGCACCACTTCCTTGATGTGGTCGATGTTGATCAAGTACGACCTGTGCGCGCGCCAAAACCGCTCCGAGTCGAGCGACGCCTGCAGCTCCTCAATCGTGCGGTAATTCGACACGCCTTCCGAGTCCTTCGTGAAAATCGTGATGGTGCCATCCTGAATCGACGCATAAACCATTGCATCCGCGTCCACCAAAAACATTCTTTGCTGCGCTTTCAACAGCAGCTTCACGGGCTGGCCCGGTTGCGCCGCCTTCGGCGTGCCGAGCTGCCCAATCAGCGTTTCCAGCCGCTCCACGGGAGACGAATTCGCCTCCACCATTTTTTTCGCGCGCTGAATCGCTTTCGACAACCGCCCTTTATCAAACGGCTTCAATACGTAATCGACCGCGTTCACTTCGAACGCCTGCACTGCGTATTCCTCGAACGCCGTCGCGAAAATAATCTGCGGCACTTTGATTTTTTTCTCGACGAGCCTCTTGATGACGCCGAACCCGTCCAGCCCCGGCATGTGCACATCCAGAAAAACGAGATCCGGACTGTGCTCCTTGACCAAATTCACCGCGTCGATGCCGTTTTTCCCCTGCGCGACAATGTTCACCTCGGGAAATGCCTTCAGCAAATACGCAAGCTCCTCGCGCGCCGGCCGCTCGTCATCAATAATCACCGCATTAATCGCCATAATCTCGCCCTTCGTTCATCAGCCCGACAGTATACGCATTCCCGTTCGCCCGTGACAAATCTGCCGCACTTCGGCACTGGCGTCATTTGAAAGGTTTCGGACTGATGGATGGGTATAATGACGCGCTGACGGGAAACCGTGGAGGGCGCGACTGATGAATGCTGCTGTACTCCGTTCCTTTGGCAATCCCCCTCGCTTCGAGGAGTTCCCCGAGCCCATTCCGAGCGAGGACGAGGCGATCGTGCATGTCCGCGCCGCGGCGTTGAAACCTGTCGATAAGCAGTTGGCCAACGGTTCGCACTACGCCCGCCCCCGCGAACTCCCTGCTGTGTGCGGCTCGGACGGAGTTGGGAATCTTGTCGATGGTACACGAGTGTTCTTCGGCGGGCCCCGGCCGCCGCATGGTGCGATGGCGCAGCGCACTGTCGTGCCGCGCGCGTTTTGCTTCCCGATCCCTGAAGCCGTGGATGACGACACTGCGGCGGCGCTGCCGAACCCTGGCATTTCCGCGTGGCTATCACTTACCTGGCGCGCCAATCTCGCGCCAGGCGAGACCGTGCTGATCCTCGGCGCGACCGGAGTCACCGGTAAACTTGCCGTACAGATAGCGAAGCGCCTTGGCGCGGGACGGGTCATCGTCGCAGGGCGAAGTGAGCAGGTGTTGAGCACGCTGGGCGATCTTGGTGCGGACTCGGCTATCCAGCTCGACAGGCCGGACGAGGAACTTACCGAAGCGTTCCGGCGCGCAGCCGGCGACACTGGTTTTCAAGTTATCATCGACTACCTGTGGGGCCACCCCACCGAAGTTCTCCTTGCCGCGATAACACGTTCGGAATTTGCCGTCATCACGTCCGAAACGCGCCTCGTCCAGGCGGGCGAAAGCGCCGGAACCGCCATTTCGCTTCCCGCCGCCGTGCTGCGCAGCCGAGCGCTTACAATCCTCGGGACAGCGGGAATTCCGCCTCGCGACGTCCTGGGCGACGCTTACAAACAAGTCATGCAGTGCGCCGCACGGGGCGAACTGCGCGTCGACACGGAGCGAGTGCCCCTCGCTGATGTCGAGGGCGCATGGCAACGCGAAGTCCGAGGCGGCCGCCGAGTGGTCATCATCCCATAGCCTGCCCGCATTCGATTTGCCGGAACGAATGACGCCGGGCGCCCGCACTTTCCAACTTTCGGTTCTCAACAATCAACTGCTATCATGTTTTCCGTGTCCGCGCGCGCGAAAATCATTTCCCGCAAAACTCTGTACCGTGGCCCCGTCTTCGACGTCCGCCGCGATACGGTCATCGAGCCCGGAGGCGTGCGCGCCACGCGCGACGTCGTGGTGCACAACGGCTCCGTCGTCGTGCTGCCCATTCTCGATGACGGCCGCCTGCTGCTCATTCGCCAGTATCGCCATTCCGTTGGCGGCTATCTGTGGGAACTCGTCGCGGGACGCATCGAGCCCGGCGAATATCCGCTTCCCGGCGCGAAACGCGAGCTCCTCGAGGAAACCGGCTACACCGCGCGCCGCTGGCAAAAAATCCTCGACGTCTTTCCAACTCCCGGCTTCGTCAGCGAACGCATGGTTGTTTACCTGGCGCGCGAGCTTCGCGCCGGAACCGCGCGTCCCGAAGCCGACGAACGCATCACCGCGCGCGCCTTCGCTCCGCGCAAAATCGAAAATTGGATACGTACCGGCAAGCTGAAGGATGCCAAATCCGTCGCCGCCATCTTGTACTATTTGCGCTTCTGCAAGAGAAAAGCAGATTCCTCGTCGCATGGCTCCTCGGAATGACAAATCAAGGGCTTTGGGCGGCGGTTGGCCCACGCGGCGCTTACCCCGACGCGGCCAGGATGGGCACCCTGCAAGTTGCGCGATGCTATTTGCGCTTCGAAAAACCCCACCCTTCGCGGAAGGCGCTCAGGATGGGGCACCCGGCACCCGAAAGAGCGTAGGGCTCGTCCTGAGGCACAAAGGGCCTGCATCGTAGGCCGCGCGTTTCGTTTTTCGAGTTTCGAATTTCGAGTTTCGATTTTCGTCTTTTCGTTTCAAACTATCGACTGTCAACTATCCCATGCGCGGCACCGTAAAATGGTTCAACAACGCGAAGGGATTCGGCTTTATCGGCCGCGAAGACGGTCCCGACGTCTTCGTCCACCACTCCGGCATCGTCGGAGACAAATTCAAAACACTCCGCGAAGGCGACCAAGTCGAATTCGACATCGTGCAAGGACCGAAAGGCGAGCAAGCCGCAAACGTTATGAAGATTTCTTGAATCCTCATTCGATTCGTATCAATGACCAATGGCGAATCTGTTTCGTCTGGCAGGACGGTCATTGTTACGATGTGGAAATTGTCGATTATCACTAGCGAGGTTCTATAAAAATGGGCAAATCGAAGCGATTGCAACCTCCTGTCCATCCAGGTGAAATCCTCCGTGAGGATTTCATGAAGCCGCTTGGCCTGAGCGTCAACAAACTGGCGCTCGATCTGCACGTACCGGCCACGCGCATCGGTGAAATTGTGCATGAGCGCCGCGGAATCACCGCGGACACGGCTCTGCGCCTCGCGCGATACTTCAAGACGAATGCTGAGTTTTGGCTCAATCTGCAGAATTTTTATGACCTCGAAGTGACACGGCGTTCCGGCAAGGTTTCCGAGATTGAACGGCAGGTGAGTCCTGCGGAAACGCTAGCGTTATAGTTGCCGCAAATTCAAAACTCTTCGCGAAGGCGAGCAAGCCGCAAACGTCGTAAAACTCTGCTGACGCCTGACTGCCAGGTGCGTACGATGCCCATATGAGCGAAACCACGTTCGTCGGTATCGATCTGGCATGGACAGAGAAAAATCGTTCCGGTGTTGCAGTATTGACAGGCGACCGTTGCGGCGCGCATCTCATAGATGCGGATCTTAAGGATTACGCTGACGTGCTCACATACGTTGAAAACCATACCCAAGACTCGACTGTCATCGCCATCGACGCGCCTCTGATTATCCGCAATGAAACGGGGCAGCGACCGTGCGAAAGCGCGCTCAGTAAGAATTACGGATCGCGTCATGCGTCGTGCCACTCATCGAATCTTTCGCGTCATCGAAACAGCACCGGCACTCGTCTCACGGCACAATTAGAATCACTCGGCTTCAGACACGCCCCGCTCCTCACGCATCCCCTGAGTGGGCATGTAATGCTTGAAGTGTATCCACATCCTGCCCTCGTCGAGCTTTTTCGGTTGCCGCACACAATCAAATACAAAAAAGGAAATGTGACAGAGAGGCGTCGCGGACAGCGTGAACTGCAGCAGCGACTCGGTGAGCTTTCGTCCCTTTCGCCGCCCCTTGAGATGACGGCGCAACTCTATAATCCCTTACAAATTGATACGAATTCGCTATTCGGTATTGCTCTCAAGTCTAACGAGGATCGGTTGGATGCGATAGTGTGTGCCTACATCGCTTACTACTACTGGTTCTGGGGTCCGAGGCGTGCGCACCTGTTCGGCGACGTGGACTCAGGTTATATTATTGTTCCGTCGCTCGATGACGCCCCGCTAATCAAGCCTCCCCGAGCGCCGGGAAACTAATCTCCTGCAAGATTCCTTCTACTCCCTTCAGCGCCCGTTTCCCTTTATAATCCCCTCATGGAAAATCGCGAGATTGCGCGCATCCTCCACGAGACGGCTCAGCTCCTCGAAATCGACGGCGCCATCATCGGCCGTTACCGCAGCTACGAAAAAGCCGCTGAGCTGATCTACAGCCTCCACGAACGCGTCGAAGAACTCGCGAAAGACCGCAAAAAACTCACCGAGCTTCCCGGCATCGGCGACGGCATGGCCGAGCACATTGACGAAATTCTGAAGACGGGCGATTACGCCCTACGTGCCAAGCTGCTGAAGAAATATCCGGTCACGCTTCTCGACGTCATCTCGCTGCAATCCCTCGGCCCCAAAAAAGCCGCGCTACTCTGGAAAAAGTTCAAAGCAGGCAGCGTCGAAGACGTCGCCAAGCTCGCTCGCGAACAGAAACTCCGCGACGTTCCCGGCTTCGGCGAAAAGTCCGAGGAAAATATTCTGAAAGCCGTCGAATTCTTCCAACGCTCCACGGGCCGCTTCCGCATCAACGTCGCCGAAAAAACGGCCGAGCAGGTCGCAGCATATATTCAGTCGCTCGGAAAGCAAATCGCTTCCGTCACGCCCGCCGGCTCCCTGCGGCGCGGCAAGGACACAATCGGCGACCTCGATTTCATCGTGATTCCCGCCGGGAAATATTCGCAGGAGGCCGTCGACGCCATCTTCGAGCACATTTTGAAATTCCCTCCCATCGAGCAGGTGCTCGCGCACGGCGAAAACAAAATCAGTTTTCTGCTGCCAAATGGCATGCAGGTGGACGTGCGCGTCATTCCGCCGGAAAGCTACGGCGCCGCGCTTCTTTATTTCACCGGCTCCAAGGAACACAACGTCGCGCTGCGTGGCCGCGCCAATTCCATGGGCTACACGCTCAACGAATACGCTCTCACCACGCTCAAGGGCGGCAAGACCATCGCTGGAAAAACCGAAGCCGACATTTACGCCAAGCTCGATTTGCCTTACATCGAGCCCGAATTACGTGAGATGACTGGCGAAATCGAGGCCGCCGAAGCCGGCAAACTCCCCAAACTCATTACGCTCGCCGACATTCGCGGCGATTTGCAAATGCACACCACCGCCTCCGATGGCAAAAATTCCATCGAGGAAATGGCTGAAGCGGCGCGCAATCTCGGCTACGAATACATCGCCCTCACCGACCATTCGAAAGCCGTCACCGTCGCCAACGGCCTCGACGAAAAACGCACGCTCGCGCAAATCAAGAAAATCCGCGAAGCCGAAAAAAGCGTCGGCGGCATTCGCCTGCTCGCCAGCAGCGAAGTGGACATCCTGAAAAACGGCGCGCTCGACCTGAGCGACGAAGTCCTCGCGCAACTCGACCTCGTCGTCGTCTCCATCCACTCGTATATGAATCTCGAACGCGCCGCGATGACCGATCGCATTCTCGCCGCGCTCGAAAATCCGCACACGCAAATTCTCGCGCATCCCACGGGACGCCTTGTGCTCCGGCGTGATCCTTTCGATTACGACATGGAAAGAGTCTTCGACGCCTGCCGCGCCCGCGGAGTCGCCGTCGAATGCAACGCCTATCCCGACCGCCTCGATCTTCGCGACGCGCATTTGCGGCTTGCCAAGCAGCGCGGCGTTAAAGTCGTAATTTCCACCGACGCGCATTCCACCACGCAGCTCCAAGTCATGAAGTACGGCGTGCAAACCGCCCGCCGCGGCTGGCTAGAACCCCGCGATGTTCTCAATACGCTGCCTCTCGCAAAATTCCTCGCCGCCTTGCGCCCCAAACCAACGTCCGCCACCCAAAAGCGCCGCGCCTCTGTGTAGCTTACGAAGAATCTGCTCGCTAAATTCGATTGATTTCGTCCCAAGTGTCTGCTACAAATACGCGTATCACACCCTTTCCGGGAAAAATTCATTTCGAAAACGGAGGCGCATGGCCACTCCAGCCACCACGCGACAACGCGGTCGTTCGATTCAAGCGAAGTACATAATTTTTATCGCATTCGCCGCAATGATGGTGGTCGTCTGGATCACGCGAGATCGCTTCCTGCTCCAGCCGGATTCTTTTCTCCGCCAACGCTACTCGCCCATCGCTCCGTTGATGTTCCTTCACGGCATTCCGGGAGCCATCGCTCTTTTTCTGGGCATATTTCAGTTTTCCAACCGCCTGCGCGCGCGATTTCTGCAAGTGCATCGCGTCATGGGCCGAGTTTACGTTGGCTGCGTCGCCGTTGCCGCACCAGTCGCCGTGGTCGTTGCGATGAAGTTGCCCGTCCCGACCTTGCTTGACGCGTCGGTGATACAAGCCCTGGGTTGGATTCTCACCACCGGCACAGCCCTCTACTGCGTGCGCACCGGAAGAATCAGCCAGCATCGTGAGTGGATGATTCGCAGCTATCCTTTTGCGGCGGTATTTGTCGTCGTTCGAGCGATTGTCGCGATTCCGGCGGTCGCGCGTACCGGACCGATAGGGCTTGAAGAGGCGGTCTGGACTTCCATCGCCGTCGCATGCTTCCTGCCGTCGTTTCTGATTGCCTGGCAGCATCTGGCCGCGAGCAAGCGCCCAGCAAGCCCGCGGGCGGCCTAGCGAAATCCCGTTTCGTCTATCGACTCTCGACTGTTTTCCGGAACTTTTCCGCGCCTGTTCGCGTATCCTTATACGCAACAGGCTATCCCATCTAACGGAGGACGCCCATGCGCCGTCTCTGCCTCACTGCCTTGACACTCACAGGAGTAATCCTGGCCACGCTCGCCATCGCGTCGCCCGCGCGCGCGGAAGACTGGTCGAAGTCCTATAAACTTTCCGGCCGGCCGAATCTTCGCGTCATCACCAACGACGGCCACGTCGATCTTTACTCCTCTGGCGGCGGCCAAATCGACGCGCACGTCACCACGCGCGGCTGGCCCATCAATGACAACGGCGTAAAAATCACGGAAAGCCAATCGGGCAACGAGGTCACGCTGGAGGTCCACGTCCCGTCGTTTCACTTTTCCTTTGGCTGGAACAACCGTTCCGTCCGCATC
>DASZCH010000031.1:0-30879 GCA_035943235.1 Candidatus Acidiferrales bacterium | reverse complement strand
GGTACGTGCAGGTCTGCATAACGTAAACGACGTTGGCGTTTTTGGGATCGACGAACACGCGACTGAAATAACCGTTGCCGACGACGCGCGAATCATCAGTGATTTTGCGCCAATTGGCGCCGGCGTCATCCGAGCGGTAGAGTCCTTCACTGGTGATCGCGAAAACGCGCCGCCCATGCTCCCCGGGCGCGACGGCAACTCCCGTGCGTCCCCATTTCTCGGGAGACATGCCATCGGCATCGAGCATTTTCCAGGTGGAACCTTCGTCGGTTGATTTGTAAATCCATGCATCGGGGCCTGGAGCCGGTCTTCCCGTTGACGGAAAGAAGAGCCTCGCCGCTGGTTTCCAGAGGGCTGCATAAAGGACACGCGGATTATCCGGATCGGCGGTCATGTCGGCGATGCCAGTCATCTCGTCTTTGTATAAAGTTTTCTTCCACGTTTTTCCGCCGTCGGTGGACTTGTAAACGCCGCGATTTTCACTGGCTGCGCCGTCTCCCATCGCTCCGACGATGATGATATTGGGATTGCGCGGGTCAACGAGAACGGAATTGATGAAATGCGTATCCTGCAAACCGACGTTTGTCCAGGTGGCGCCCGCGTCCGTGGACTTATAGACGCCATTCCCTTGCGTCTGTTCGCCCGTACCAACGTAAATGATGTTCGTATCGGAAGGCGCCAGAGTGACAGCGCCAATCGAAGCGACATGCTCCGCGTCAAAAATCGGATTCCATACCGTGCCTCCGTCGGTCGTTTTCCACACGCCACCTCCGGGCGTTCCGATGTAATAGACGGCCGGATTGCCGGGCACGCCGGCTACAGCCGTAACGCGTCCGGCACGATATGGGCCGATTTCTCGCCAGCGCATTGCGCTGTAAGAGTCTGGAGTGATTTGTTGCGCGAACGCGGTCTCTGGTGAAATGGCGAGAGAAATTACGAAGGCTACGAATGCGAAGGCAATAGAGAAAAAAACACGGCGAGAATCGCGCACGGTTGGATTACTCCCCTCTGAAGTTAATTTCTGCAAGAATTCGGGAGTATATACCCGCGGGTGTGAATTCGCGAACGATGCCCAGCGTAAACCGGTTGGGATCCGGCTCTGGAGGGACTAAGGCTTCCGGGTTTCCGGGGTGTAATGCGTTTGGAGATACTGGATGATGCGAGCCTGCGCGTCGGTGGGAATTTGCGCGCCGTAGGCTTTGCCCATCTTGTTCACTTCTGCTGCCCAGGTGGCGGCGGGAAGCGGCGGCTGCATGGTGATGTAACTCGGCGTGTGGCACGTGTTGCAATACGCCGCGGTGTCCTGGCGCCCGGCGCCCGGAGCCAACTGTGGCGTGTATAGCGGATAGGCCGCGACGCTATAGACGCCATTGGTTTGCAGGCGCGGCGGAGCGGGCTGCGCCACGCTGCCGAGATTCGCCGATGTGTAATAGCCAAGTTGAAGATCGGCGTAAATGGCGCCGACAGCGAGAACGCACACGCCAATCAGCAATGCTAAGAATACCCGCCCTTTTTTTTTCGCGCCGATCATGCCGCGTCTCCCACGGTCACTTCCTGGCGCTCAATTTTGTTCCAGAGATAGCCTCCGGGATTCCAGACGCCTTCGTCGGGCTGCATGTTGCCCTTTTCGTCAGTGGCGCGGACGGCGAGATCATATTTGCCGAGCTTTTCCGGCGTCCACGCGCATTCCCAGGTGCGAAACGCATATGGGCCGAGATCTTCTCCAAGCTTTGCTTCGCGCCAGCGTCCATGCGGCGAATCGGCAAATTCCACTTTGACGACGCGGCCGAAGCCGCTGAAAGCAGTCCCGCGAACGGTAACCGGGAAGCCCGCGGGAATTTTCGTCGCGCCATCGGGCGAAATAATGAACGAGCGCACAGGCATGCGGTTGATGGGAATCATTTTTACTTTGCCGGCCTTCACGTCGGCGGGCGTGGTATTTCCGCGAGGCGTATCCGGAACGCGATACGCGGGATTCATCCAGAAATTTTCGTCTGGCTTATCCAGCAGACGGATCTCGGCCAAGCACTTCACCCAATAAGTCGCGAAATATCCCGGCACAATCAGGCGAACGGGAAACCCGTTGAGCATCGGCAAAGGTTCACCATTCATTGAGTAGGCGACAATGGATTCGTCGAGAACTGGATTGCTGAGATCGAGAGACTTTTTGAATTCATAGGAAGGCATGCCCCGAGGACCCTTGCCGCGTTCGAGGCCTTCCAGTTGGACTTGAACCGAACCGCTTTTCACGCCGGCCATGTCGAGGAGTTCGCGGAAATGTACACCCGTCCAGCGCGCGCAGCCCATCGCGCCATTCCCCCACTGGCCTCCTGGGACACGCGGACCAAAACGGCTGCGGCTGTTGCCGGAGCATTGATTGACGGCGGCGAGAGTGATCGGCTTGAATTTGTGCAACAGATCGGAGAACGTCAGCGAGAGCGGTTTATTCACGTTGCCTTCGACGCGCAGCCGCCAAGACGTCAAATCCACCTCATTCGGAATGCTTTCGAGATGCCAGCGGACGAAAAATGCATCGTTGAGCGTGATGGGTTCGAGAAAGTAATGACGCGGCGTTTCGAGCTGCACGGGACGGTCGGTCAGCAAAACCAGCGGCACCTTTTCCGGAAATGTCGCCATTGGCCCGACGGAATTCCAATAAGGATTTGCTCCCGGGCCTGTGAATAATGGAAGGCGTTTCGCAGCGGCGGGCTGTTGCTGCGCGAAAGCGCTCGCTCCGACGAAGTGGCTCAGAGCAAAAGCGCCGGTTCCAATTCCAAGAGCCTTCAATAAGGAACGCCGACTATGATCGCTTAGATCTTTTTTCATGTGCGATTCGTAATGCCTCAACACTATCGGCGAGGAAAATCTTCGTGTCAAGAATGTTGTGGAAATAAACGTGATCTGCATTTTCTGCTTGCTGACCAATTTTTGAGCGAGGCGATTGGTTCAGTGGAAATCATGAGAAGTTGTTTCCGCGCGAGTGATGAGCAGCGGCTGAATCCGTTCCACTTTCACGGAAATCACATTGTCCTGATTTTGCAGACAGCCTTCCAGCATCAGGAATTGGTGATGAATGACTACGGTATGATCCTGCTCGAAAAGTTGTGGCGTGATGATGGCGTTGGCGATGCCAGTTTCGTCTTCGAGGCTGAGAAAAACAAAGCCTTTTGCGGTTCCGGGACGCTGGCGCGCGATCACGGCCCCGGCGAAGCGCACGTGCGTTCCATGAGGAAGATGTTCGAGTTCGATGGCGGAGCGCAAACCTCGCCGCTTTAATTCCGCGCGATGGTAGGCGAGAGGATGGGGGCCCACGGTCATGACGGTGCCGCGGAAGTCGGCGATCAGTCTTTCCTCTATAGTCATCGGGAACAAAGGCGAGCCGGCGGTTGTTGGCCGCGAAATAGCAGGCTGGAACTTTTCCGATTCGCCATTCGAGCGTTCTGCCGATTCTTCGGGCGATGTTTCGAGTGTTTCGAATAATTTTCCGGGCCGTCGCGCGGCGCGTTCGATCTGCCACAAGGCATCGCGGCGATGGATGGTTTGGCGATTCTCACCATCAGGGCCACGCTTGTCTTCGATGAAGTTCAGAGCACCAATTTCCGCCAGAGCCGCAAGCTCGGATTTATGGATTGTAGGAATGCGGAGCTTTAAATCCTCAATAGAGGAAAATAGGCGCGCGGTGCGCTGGAGAACAATTTCTTCGCCAATTTCAGCGCGCAAGCCTTTGACAAAGCGCAAGCCGAGTCGCAGAGCCAGGCCTTGAGCATCTTTTCCTTGAACTTTTTCGAGTGTGCAAAGCCAGTTCGAACAAGTCACATCAATCGGTCTGATTTTCAAGCCGTGCCGCTGGGCGTCCTTGACGATTGTTGCCGGCTGATAAAATCCCATGGGCTGATTATTCAGCAGGGCAGCAGTGAAAGCGCCCAGATACCGGCATTTCAGATAAGCGCTGGCATAGGCGAGAAGAGCGAAACTCGCGGCATGCGATTCGGGAAATCCATAGAGCGCAAACGAAGTAATGGACCGGACGATTTTCTGCTGAATTTCAGGAGCGATTCCATTTTTGTCCATGCCGCGGCGAAGTTTTATTTCCACCTCTTTCATGCGCGCTTCGGAGCGTTTGAAACCGAACGCGCGCCGCAGTTCCTCCGCTTCGCCTCCTGTGAAGCCGGCGGCAATCATGGCCATGCGCAGTAGTTGCTCTTGAAAAAGAGGCACGCCCAAAGTGCGCGCAAGGATGGGTTCGAGTGACGGATGGAGACATTCTGTGGATTCGCGTCCCTGGCGCCGTTTCAAATAAGGGTGAACCATTTTGCCGACAATCGGCCCCGGGCGAATAATCGCAACCTGCACCACAATGTCGTAAAAACATTTCGGTCGCAGGCGCGGCAGGCAAGACATTTGCGCGCGGCTTTCGATTTGAAACATGCCCACAGTGTCCGCTTTTTGCAGTGCATCGTAAACGGCGGGATCATTCGCGGGCAGGTGACCGAGGTCAACTTCCTTGCCATAATCGTCGCGAATAATTTTTAGAGAGTCTTCGAGCACGGCCATCATTCCCAAGCCAAGCAGATCGACTTTCACAATGCCCATGTCGGCGCAATCTTCTTTATCCCATTGCACGACGACACGGCCCGGCATAGTGGCAGGCTCCAGCGGCACAACGGAATCGAGTTGTCCCTGGCAAACGACCATTCCGCCGGAATGTTGGCCCAAATGACGCGGCAAATCCTGAACGGCATGGCAAAGTTCGAGAAATTTACGAATGCGTGGATGGCATGGGTCAAGACCGGCATCGCGGAATTGTCGCGCGAGCGTGTCATTGTCATCTTTATATTCCCAGGCGCCAACGAGACTTGCGAGGCGAGCCAGGGTTTCGGGATCAAACGAGAGAGCTTTGCCGATTTCGCGCGCCGCGGAACGCCCGCGATAGGTGATGACGTTTGCCGTCATGGCCGCGCCAAATTTTCCATAGCGTTCGTAAACATACTGAATGGCGCGTTCGCGCTGATCGCCGCTCGGCAGATCGAGATCGATGTCCGGCCATTCGCCGCGCTCTTCGGAGAGAAACCGTTCAAAAAGAAGATCCATGCCAACAGGATCGACAGCCGTAATGCCGAGCGAATAGCAAACGGCGCTATTAGCCGCCGAACCGCGTCCCTGAACAAGAATATTCTGCTCGCGGCAGAAACGCACAATGTCCCAAACGATCAGGAAATACCCAGCGAGGTCGAGTTTCTCGATCAGCGCCAACTCGCGATCGATTTGGAGACGCGCGCGTTCATCGTGAGGACCGTAACGGTGAATCATTCCTTCAAGCGCGCGCTGTCGCAGAAAACTTATTTGCGACTCGCCATGTGGCACGGGATATTTCGGGAACTGGTAGCCCAGATCGCTTAGGGCGAATTTCAGTCGTGACGAAAGAGAGTCGGTATTCGCGATGGCTTCGGGAAGGTCCGTAAACAACCGTGACATTTCCGCGGAGGATTTCAAATGGCGCTCGGAATTCCGCGCGAGAAGACGTCCAGCAGTAACAAGCGTGCGATGGTGGCGAATGCAGGTGAAAACATCGAGAACTTCGCGCGAGGGAACTTGCGCGTGCGAGACGCCATTGGTCGCCAGCAAGGGCAAATGCAATTTGCGCGCAATCTCCACCGCCGCTTGATTGCGCGATTCTTCCTCGCGGCAAAAATGCCGCTGCAATTCGACGTAGACATTGTGGCGGCCAAAAAGTTCGCAGAGTTGCTCGACGCATTCGATTGCGCGCGCGATTCCTCCATGGATGAGCGCATGCGCCAGCGGCCCTTCTTCGCCGCCCGTAAGGCAGATGAGGCCAGCAGCCTTTTCCGCGACTTCCTTGGCGGAAACGCAGCCTTCTCCCTTGCGTGCGCGCAATTTCATGTAAGTGATCAGGCGGCAAAGATTCTGATAGCCATCGCGCGATTCGACCAGTAAGGGATAGCGCCAGCCGTCAGCAGAAGTGACTTCCGCGCCAATGTGAGCGCGCAACGAGTTTTTGTTTGCAGCAAGATGAAAGCGCGGCACGCCGTAAACGCCGTCGCGATCGAGCAGCGCCATGGCTGGAATTTCAAGTTCCGCACACATCCCGGCCAATTCTTCAGGCACAGAAGCGCCTTCGAGAAAACTGAATGCGGAGCGCGCATGAAGCTCGATGTAGGTCATTGCTCAGGTCAGTCGTAAATTCCCCGCATAAACCAATTGCCGCGAAGCGCGTCGTAATAAATGCGATAGAGGCCGCGCTGCGGGCAAGTAGAGGCGCGTTCCAGGTGAATCACCGGAGGGAAGCGAAAATGAATTTCGAGATCCCATTCGTCGTGCTGCCATGGATCTTCTTGCCACCAATCTCCAGAAGTGCGCCACGGGCCGGAAGCCGCAACCACTTCTCCACGCATGCCGCGAAACGAAATGCGCGTCGGATGCCCCTTGCGCAATTCGACTTTCAGCGGCAGTGAAGGCCTGAAGGCGCGAAACCCCGTGGCAGGTTTGCTGGATTTGCGATTTTTCAGTGATTCATCGCGTAAAGGAGCGAACCGTTCCATGCGAAATTCTCCCGGGCGGTGCGTATCCACTAATTCGGGTGAGCCAATATGAGAATCGCCAACCAGATGCGCAAGGCGCGCAATGGTCAGTTCCAATTTTTCAGGATCAGGAGAGCTGGGAAGAAACAGGCCGCCCTGAGCGGTGCGTTGTCGCGCCGGATCAGCCGCAAGATAAATTTTTATAATGGACGCCGTCGGAGGATTGGCTTGCAATTGCAGGCGAAGCAATCGCAAAAGCATTTTGGAATCCCGCATAGGCACAGGCAGGTTCAAAACTTTTTCGTAAACACTGGGCGCAGGTTCGCCAGAAGGTTTGCCGTCCAGGTACCGGAGATTTTTTTCTGGGGAGCGTTCTAAATCGAATCGCAAGCGAATGGCGCCGGCGGCGAGCGAACGCGCCGCCAGTCGAGCGCACAATTGATCGAGCAGGCGGCCAAGCAAGAAAGCCAAAGGCTCGAGCTCGGCGACGGCATAATCGAGCGCCATTTCTTCTTCAAAACCAGAGGACGGCTCGATGAGCGCAAGGGAGCGAACGCTCGCCCCGCGCGCCAATTCGTGCAGCCGAACACCTTCCTGACCCAGACGCTCCGAAAGCTGCAAAGGCGGCAGCGCCGCCAGCGCCGCGCAAGTGCGCACACCCCAGCGCTCGAGTGTTTCGAGAATTTCGAGAGATGGCGAAAGCACGCCGACAGGCATGCACCCCAGGCGTTGCGCTTCTTCTCCTGGAAGAATTATTGTGACGCCCGCAAAACCGCGCGCGACGTAAATGGCTGCTTCGAGATTGGATGAGATAGCAACGTTTACGAGCAAGCTGAGGGCAGCGGCACGCCGCACCAATTCATGCGCAACATTTTCGTCAGCGTGAAATAAGGAACTGAGCCCGGCAAGATCGAGGACGATTGTGTCTCGCGCCGTATTTTCCACGCGCGGAGAAATGGACCAGCCAAGATCGAGCAATGCGGCATGGGCAGCCTTTTCCTGCGCTCGCGAGCGATTGCGAATTTCAATGCCGCTGAACTGCGTGATTTGTGATTTTGTCATGTTCAACTGAATTCCTGCGCGTTCGGCGGCTTCGCTCATGGCCACAACTTTTTCGAGGGGAGGAGTTCCATCAACAAGCACGATCACGCGATCGCGAAGCTCAGCCTCGGCACGTACAACGGCTTGCACGAGGAAATTGGGGATGTAGATGGAAGCGAAGGCCATATCGATTCATTTGCGAATTGGATAGCTGCGGCGACAGCGCAATCCTCATTCTCGTTTTTTCGGCCCTTTCGGTTTCGATTCAAGCGGCAAATTGCCGGGACCACTCCAGATTGTCTTCGTTCCGAAAATCCCCGTATCGCCGCCGGTATTTGCGGAAGCAAACCCACGGTGAAAACCCGCCGCGGTTGCCTGTTGAATGCGCGAACGAAGTACTTCAGCACGTACGTCTACCCCATCGAGCAGCCAAGCGGAAGGATGCGCGAAAGGATCCACTGTCTGCGTTTCAATCGTAGTCGACCAGCGCGCCGCCTCGGAGCCAAGCTGCAAAACCAGCGAAGCGCACGTTTTGGCATTTGGTTCCTGGTCCAGAACAACAAAAATTGTCTGCGTGTCCTCGACACTGCGCCGAAAACGAAACCAGGCATTGAGCGGAACGTGGCGCACGGTTTTTGGAGGAATGTCGCCCAAATCCAGAGCGATTAAACCGAAGCCGCGGCCTTGCAAAAGCAAATCCGTTGCGCGCAGGGCCTGATCGATGCTCCGGCAGCGGACCCAGAGCAATTGCTTCAGTTCCACGCCGGCCGTCTGGGCGGAATGAGGATCGAAATTATCGCTGCCATCAACCAGGACGCACGCTTCCGCATGAGCCGTTCGCGAAGCCAAAGCCGAGAGCAGAAAACTGGTGCGACCGGAACAAGGAGGCCCGCAAATTTCCGTTAAGCCACCGCGAGGCAAGCCGCCGGTCAATAAATCGATTTCTGGAATGCCCACGGAAACTGTTTCGACGAATTTGCACGCGTGATAATCAAAAGGCGCGGAAGCGCGGCCGCGAAGATCGAATTCGACTTTGGCGCGAAGGGCAGCGAGTTTCTGGGGCATGATGGAATCCTGAGGCGAGGAGGGGATAATTGTATTCGCTTTTTCTTCGCCTATGTGAGATTATGGATAAGGAGGAAGACGTTGTCAATACGCAGTAGTGGTTATGAGCGACGAATGAAATTTTGACCAGATTAAAGAAGAAAGCGCCGATGCCAATTCGTCACGCATCTTAAGTCTATGGTGAAACGCCCACCAAAAGATGCCGGCAAAACGCTGATTCCCCTCGATTCATCGCTCGACGAATTGCAGCAAGATGCGAAAAATTGCAAAGCTTGTGATTTGTGGAAGAATGCCACGCAAACTGTATTCGGCGAAGGGACGCCCACCGCGAAAATTATGTTCATCGGTGAGCAGCCCGGCGATCAGGAAGATTTGCAAGGCAAGCCATTCGTCGGGCCTGCCGGGAAATTGTTGGACAGCGCTCTGGCGGAAGCCGGAATCGACCGCAAGCAGGTTTACGTGACGAATGCGGTAAAACATTTCAAATGGGAGCCGCGCGGAAAGCGGCGCATCCACAAAAAACCGAGCGCCACGGAAATTGCCGCATGCCGTCCATGGCTCGATGCCGAAATCGCCGCATTGCACCCGAAGGCGATTGTCTGCCTGGGCGCGACCGCGTCGCAGGCATTGTTCGGGGGAGATTTTCGCGTGACGCTGCACCGAGGGGAGTTTCTGAAGTCGCCGCTTGCGTCATTCGTGATGGCAACCGTGCATCCGTCGTCGATATTGCGCGCCCCGGACGAGGAAACGCGCCACGACGAGATGAAACGCTTCATCGTGGATCTGAAAAAAATATCGCTCGCGATTTCTTAGCGCGCTTTTGCTTTTGAACGAGAATTTCGGGACAATCGAAGTGTTCCCGAATATATTAATAATTCGCTTCTCCAGGATGCACCGTGAATCCATCCGTTGAGCATCTTCCGCCGGCAACCGCGCTTGAATGGGCGCACCCGCTCGTTCGTGAGTGGTTCGTGCGCAAGTTCGGCACGCCCACGGAGCCGCAAGAGCAGGGCTGGCCGCACATTCTCGCGAAAAAAGACACGCTGATTTGCGCGCCCACGGGATCTGGGAAAACGCTCGCCGCCTTTCTCGCATGTATTGACCGCCTGGTGCGCAAAGCGCTCGCGGGCAATCTTCAGGACGAAACGGAAGTTCTGTACGTTTCGCCATTGAAGGCGCTGGGGAACGACATACAAAAAAATCTCGAAATTCCGCTGGGTGAGATTCTGCAACTCGCCCGTGAACGCGGATTGCTGATGCCGGAGATCCGCACGGCCGTGCGCACAGGAGATACGTTGATGCACGAGCGGCGCGCTATGCAGAAGCGGCCGCCGCACATTCTGGTGACGACGCCGGAATCTCTTTACATCTTGTTGACGGCGGCGAAAAGCCGCGAACTGCTGCGCACCGTAACCACGGTGATTGTCGATGAAATTCACGCCGTTGCCGACGATAAGCGCGGCGCGCATCTTGCGCTATCGCTCGAGCGGCTCGACGCGCTCACGACGAAACGGCCATCGCGCATTGGGCTTTCCGCAACCCAACAGCCGATCGAATTGGTCGCCCAGTTTCTCGCTGGAAGCGGCAGGCCGGCGCCGACTATCGTGCAAATCGCGCAACGACGAGAATTTGATCTTGCTGTCGAGGTTCCGGCAAGCGAACTTGGGCCAGTGGCGTCGAACGAAATGTGGGAGGAAATTTACGGCCGCATCGCTGAGTTGGTGCAACAGCATCGCTCGACGCTGATCTTCGTGAACACGCGGCGGCTTGCAGAGCGGGTGGCGCACAATCTCACAAGACTGCTCGGTGAAGACGCAGTCGCGTCGCATCACGGCAGCTTATCGCGGCAGCGAAGGCTGGCCGTCGAAGGCAAGCTCAAGGCCGGCGAAATTCGCGCGCTTGTCGCGACTGCGTCGCTCGAATTGGGAATCGACATTGGAACCGTGGATTTGGTTTGCCAGATCGGCTCGCCGCGAGCGATCGGCACGGGCTTGCAACGAATCGGCCGCGCGGGCCATTGGCGCGGGGCGAGTCCAAAAGGCCGCCTGTTCGCAACCACGCGCGATGAATTGCTGGAATGCGCGGCGCTCGTGCATTCCATCAAACTCGGATTGCTAGACCGGATCATGATTCCGGAACGCCCGTTGGATGTGCTGGCGCAGCAAATCGTCGCGGAGTGCGCGGCGCAAGAATGGCTGGAAAATGATTTGTTCGCGCTCGTAACCCGCGCATATCCTTACCGCAATCTCCCGCGAAAAGAGTTCGACGAAATCGTTGCGATGCTCGCGGACGGAATTGTGTCGCGCCGCGGACGATACAGCGCGTATCTGCATCGCGACGGCGTGAATCACCGCCTGCGCGCGCGCCGCGGCGGCCGGCTCGCGGCCATCACCAGCGGTGGGGCGATTCCGGACAACGCGCTCTACACGGTGATTGCGGAGCCGGAGCATTTGACCGTCGGCACGGTCGATGAAGATTTCGCCGTCGAGAGTTTGCGCGGCGATATCATTTTGCTCGGCAATACTTCCTGGCAAATCCGTCGCGTTCAAGCAGGCTCTGTGCTGGTCGAGGACGCGAAAGGAGCGCCACCCAACGTCCCCTTCTGGCGCGGCGAAGCCCCGTCGCGTACCGCGGAGCTTTCTGAACAGGTCTCTGAGGTCCGCGAGAAAACCAATTCACTGACTGAAAATGTGTCGCCGAATACCGTGCGACGCGGCGCGTCGCAAGCCACTGCCGCAATTGACTGGCTGATGCAAGAGTGTGGGCTGGACCGTGGTGGCGCTGAGCAAGCGGTAGCATACATCGTCGAGGGCCGCGCCGTGTTGCGTGCCGTGCCGACACAGCAAACTGTTATCGCGGAGCGATTTTTCGATGAAAGCGGCGGCATGCAACTCGTCATTCACGCTCCGTTCGGCGGGCGCATCAACAAGGCCTGGGGACTCGCCCTTCGGAAACGCTTCTGCCGTTCGTTTAATTTCGAATTGCAGGCGGCCGCCACCGACAACGGCCTGAATATTTCCCTCGGCGAACAGCACAGCTTTCCGCTTGCCGATGTTTTTCATTTTCTGCAGTCGGCCACCGTGCAGGATTTGCTTTCGCAGGCCGTGCTCACTTCCCCGATTTTTGCGACGCGGTGGCGATGGACAGCCGGGCGCGCGCTGGCGCTGCTGCGTTTTCAAGGAGGGAAAAAAGTCCCACCGCAAATCCAGCGGATGCGCTCCGACGATTTGCTGGCTGGCGTGTTCCCGCAAGCGCTCGCCTGCCAGGAAAATATCTCGGGCGAGATTGAGATTCCTGAACATCCACTGGTGCGCGAGACGATGAAAGACGCGTTGACCGAGGCGATGGACATCGACGGCCTGAAAAGCGTCTTGGACGCGATGGCTTCCGGGCAAATTCGCTGCATCGCCGTCGATACGCCTGTGCCGTCGCAATTCTCGCACGAGATTCTGAACGCCAACCCCTACGCCTATCTTGATGACGCGCCATTGGAGGAGCGCCGCGCGCGCGCCGTCGAAATGCGGCGAATGTTGCCCGAAGCAGTGCTCTCGGAAATTGGCCGCCTGGATCCCGCGGCAATTGCGGAAGTGCGCGAAGAGGCTTGGCCCGATGTCCGCGATGCAGACGAGCTTCATGATGTGCTTCAGACGCTTATTGCTCTGCCCGAATCCTCGAATAGCGCCTCTGCGCTAGGTCAAGTGCTCGGCGAGTCCATTTCTGCCTGGAAGGACTATTTTGAAGCGCTGCGAGCCGACCACCGAGCCATCCGCGCGCGGGTTGGGGATCGCGTTCATTGGGTGGCCGCAGAAAAGACGGTAGTGTTCTCAACGCTTTTCCCCTCGGCGCGCTTCGATGCGGCGCTTCAGGATTTCCAAAATAGTGTGCACGCCGCTGCACTTTCGCACGACGAGATCCTCGGCGCTTGCATCACGGGCTGGATGTCGCACAGCGGTCCGGTGACGGCGCAGACCCTCCGCGACGTACTCGGAATCGCCGAGCCGGAAATTAAGCAAGCTCTCCTGCGCCTCGAAACCGGCGGCTCCGTGTTGCGCGGACAATTCACGAATGCCGGCGAACAGACTGAATGGTGCGACCGCCGGCTACTGGCGCGCATTCATCGATTGACCCTCGGTGCTTTGCGCAAGGAAATCCAACCAGTGACCGCGGCGCAATTCATGCGGTGGCTGTTACGCTGGCAGCGCGTTGCGCCTGGAACACAAGTATTCGGCGAGCGTGGCACGCTCGAAAGTTTGCAACAGCTTCAGGGGTTCGAAGCGCCTGCAAATTCCTGGGAGCGGGAAATTCTGTCACGACGTATCGCGAATTATGATCCAAAGGTTCTCGACCAGCTTTGCCTTACCGGCGCCGTCGGATGGGGACGTCTGTCTCCGCATCCGGCAACCTTGGCAGAACAAACTGGAACAAACCGGCGCGTGATTCCCACCAGTGTCGCGCCTATCGCATTTTTTGTTCGCGACGATGCGGACTGGATGATTTTGCCGCATGGTACCGACGACGCAGGCAATGTCGGCGAACCGCGAGGCTTGAGTCGCGGCGCGCGCGACGTATTGGCGTACTTGCGCCAGCGCGGCGCATCTTTTTTTACGGATATTGTGCGCGGCACGGGAAAGCTGAAGGCAGAGGTGGAAACGGCGCTTTGGGAATTGGTGACGGCGGGGCTTTTGACGGCCGACGGCTTCGACAACATTCGCGCGTTGATTGACCCAAAGCGGCGCTCGGGCCATGGCCGAGGCCAAAATGCGCGCCCGCGGCACAGCCTCGGGCGGTGGTCGCTGCTCTACGCAAGCGAAGCGCCCGACAAACCGCGCACGGTGGAAGCAACCTGCTGGATGCTTCTTAAAAGATACGGCGTCGTGTTTCGTGAAGTTGTTGCGCGCGAGAGCATCGTTCCCCGCTGGCGTGAACTGTTGGTCGCCTTCCGGCGGCTCGAGGATCGGGGCGAAATACGCGGCGGCCGGTTTGTGAAGGGTTTTCTAGGGGAGCAATTTGCATTGCCGGTAGCGGTAGAATCCGTGCGTGCGATTAGGAAGACCGAATCTGCCGGAGAGATTGTGACTGTTTCAGCGGCGGATCCCTTGAACTTGGTTGGAATTTTACTTCCGGGCGAGCGCGTGGCGGCAAATTCTGGAAAGACGGTCACGCTTCGTGACGGTGTGCCGGTCGACACGGCAGACGCCGCTGCTAGATTCGCGGGTGCAATCGCAGTCTGAATTCGCTCGCGCCCATGCTTTGAATATCCACGGATTGAAAAAAGTCAGACGGTCGAGCGCGTGGCGTCATCAGCAGGGGCCTGAACCGCGACCGGAATCTGCTGATCGTAAGCGGCAGGCAATTTGATTGGGATTATCACTTCAACGATCGCGCCGGGATTGGAATTCCGCAACTGCAATTCCCCCCCAAATTCCTTCACTCGCTGCCTCATCCCGCCGATACCGATGCCGATACTCTCTGGCCGAAACTCCACCACGCGATCTGAGATTCCTTTGCCATCATCGCGCACCGTAACGACGACCTGGTTCTCTTCCTTTGCTACCGTCACCCATCCCTTGCGAGCTCCCGAATGCCGGAAGACATTCGTGAGCGCCTCCTGCACGATACGGAAAACGGCCGTCTCCAACTCCGGCGCGATGCGCGGGAAGCTGGCAGGCTGCACGTCGAGCTCCGTTTCAATTCCACTGCGCTTCGAGAACCCCTCCAGGTACCACTTCAGCGCCGCTCGAAGGCCGACTTCATCCAGCAGCGGCGGATGCAAAAGATGAGAGATGCTGCGCACTTGCTGAATCGTACGATCGATCAAGGTGCTCACGTCGGATGCCACTTGCTTTTTCGCGGCGGAGTGTTCCTGTTGAAGAATCCCGTCCAGCATCATCTTAATGGCAACCAGGTCCTGACCCAGCCCATCGTGCAGTTCGCGCGCAATGCGCCGCCGTTCTTCATCCTGGCTAGCAATCAGGCTGCTGGAAAGACGGCGCAACTCCGCATTCAGGACTTCCAGTTGCTGTGTTTTGCGGTGCAGTTCTGCAAAAACGCTCACCTTTGCGCGCAGCAATTCGGGGACAACGGGAACAGAAATGTAATCGACGGCGCCCCGCTGGTATCCTTTGAGGCGGTCGAGGTCCGTCAGATGCACCGCGGAGATGAAGATAATGGCCGTCTTCTGAAATCGCGGATGCTGGCGGATCATCTCCGCCAACTCAAAACCATCGAGTTCGGGCATGCTCACGTCCATCAGCACGACGGCGATATCGTTTTTAAGCAAATACTCAAGCGCTTCCCGTCCCGAATTTGCCTTAATCAGGTTCTCGCCCAATTCATTGAGTATGGCTTCATAGCTGAGCAGCTTGCCCGGCTGATCATCTACCATCAGTATGTTGGCTTTTTCCTGCATGCTCATGGCCTTCCTTTGACGTCAATGAACTTGGGCGTGATCTTGTGACCCGTGTTCCACATTTTACATAGTTTACCGGTGCAGCCACATCCGCAAAGCCGATAGGAGTTGCTCCGTGTTTACTGGCTTCGCCAAATACTCGGAAGCTCCCGCCTCAAGACACTTCTCACGGTCGCCCTTCATCGCCTTTGCAGTCAGAGCGATGATCGGCAGGCGACGCATGGAAGGGTTTTGCCGGATCACTTGCATCGTTTCATAGCCGTCCATTTCCGGCATCATGATATCCATCAGGACAATCGCCGTATCGGGCGTTGATTCAAGCATCTTAATTGCTTCGCGTCCCGTACCCGCGGTCAAAACGGTCATCCCTCGACGCTCCAGAACGCTGCTGAGTGCGAAGATATTCCGCACGTCGTCGTCGACTACCAGCACCTTCTTTCCAATCAAGGCATCGTCCGAGCTGTGCAACCGGTCAAGCATTTGCTGCTTTTCTGGCGGGAGATCAGCGACTACGCGGTGCAGGAACAACGCTGTTTCATCGAGCAATCGTTCCGGCGACTCGACCCCCTTGACCACCACGCTGCGCGCAAACGTGTGTAGTCGCGCGTCTTCCTCCGGCGATAATTCTTTCCCGGTGAACACCACCACGGGCAAGTCGCCCAAGGACGGGTTGTCGCTGAGCCGCTCCAGGACTTCAAATCCGGACATGTCTGGAAGCCGAAGATCAAGCACCACGCAATCGAATTGCTCATCCGCGAGCATCTCGAGCGCATCGGCACCTCTCGCTGCCGTGAAAACGTCGATATCATCGTATCCGAGCAGTTCACGAATGCTAAGTTGTTCGGCGGGATTGTCCTCGACAATCAGCAAACGTTTCCGACGCGGGGCGGCATATTCCTTGATGCGCGCCAGCGCTGTTTCGAGTCCCTCGGGAGTGGTCGGCTTGGTAACAAAAGCGAATGCTCCGCGGGCCAAGCCATGGTGGCGGTCTTCATCAAGAGTCAACATCTGAACGGGTATGTGGCGCGTGGCGGGGTCCTGTTTCAAGTGGTTCAGAACTGTCCAACCCAGCATGTCCGGCAGGAAAACATCAAGTGAAATGGCCGTTGGGTGGAATTCGCGCGCCAGGGCGAGCGCTTCCGCGCCTCGCATGGCTACGAGAACTTTGAAGCCTTTATCATGAGAGAGATCGCATAAGACGTGGGCATAGTGGGGATCATCCTCGACAATCAGCAAAACGGCATCATCCGGTTGCAGATTTTCGCGGTCGTCTGCAATATGCTCGACCGGAATCTCCGTTACGGTCATGCTCGCCAACCTAACAGACGAAGTGGAAAGGGCGGACTTGCCTTCCGACGCGCCGATATTGGGCGTAGTGGAAGGACCCACATAGGTCTGGGGCACGTACAGCGTAAATGTGCTGCCCTTCCCGGGGATGCTGCGCAGTTGGATTTCGCCTCCGAGCAAGCTGGCCAACTCGCGGCTGATTGCCAACCCGAGCCCCGTGCCGCCGTACTTGCGGCTCGTTCCCGCGTCTGCCTGCTGGAACGCCTCGAAAATGATTCTCTGTTTTTCAGGCGGAATACCGATACCCGTGTCGGAGACCTCGAAGGCCACCACTCTGGCCGCTCCATTCAGAATCGGATGCTCTTCGCTCCAACCTTTCTCTGGAGTAGACACGGAAAGCCGCACAGTACCTTGTTCCGTAAATTTGAACGCGTTGGAAAGTAAGTTCTTCAGCACTTGTTGGAGACGCTTGGAGTCCGTGACCAGGCTGCGCGGCAGGTGCGAATCGGCTTGCACCTCGAAAGTAAGACGCCGGTTTTCGGCTTCGTGCTTGAAGGGACGCGCCACAGTCTCCAGCAGGCTGGCGAAGAAAACGTCCTCTGCATCGACCGATACAGTGCCGGATTCGATCTTCGACAGGTCAAGAATATCGCTGATCAGGTTTAACAAGTCAGTGCCCGCTCCGTGAATCGTTCGGGCAAACTCGACTTGCTTTGGCGTTAGATTCTTATCGGGGTTGTCACCGAGCTGCTGTCCAAGAACCAGAATGCTGTTAAGCGGCGTGCGCAGCTCATGCGACATGTTGGCCAAAAATTCGGACTTATATTTGGAGGTAAGCGCCAATTCCTTGGCCTTGCCTTCCAGCGCCCGGCGTGCCTGCTCAATTTCCTGATTCTTGCGTTCAACTTCGACGTTCTGCTCGGCAAGTTGCTGCGCTTTTTGTGCGAGCTGCTCGTTGGTCTGCTGCAATTCCTTCTGTTGTGTTTGCAGCTCAGTGGCTAGCTGCTGGGATTGTTTCAGCAGTCCTTCTGTCTGCATCGTAGCTTCAATGCTATTGAGCACAATGCCAATGCTGGCGGTTAGCTGCTCCAGAAACGCCAGATGCGACGCGGTGAAGGCGTTCAAGGAAGCCAGTTCAATTACGGCTTTGGCGCGATCTTCGAAAAGAACGGGAAGTACGATCACGTTTCGTGGCACAGCTTCGAACAAACCGGAGCGAATCGGCACCGTGTCTTTCGGCAAATCGGTGATGAGCATGCGCCGCTTTTCTGCCGCGCATTGTCCAACGAGACCTTCGCCCACTTGAAGCCGCTGACGGTGGCCGTTTTCTCCGTCATCGGCAAACGCTGAAAGCAGCGCCATGCCCTCCGACTCTTCCGTTCCCACTTGATAAATCACGCCCTGCTGAGCGTTGACCAGTGGCGCCAATTCTGACAACAGCATGCGTCCCACAGTCGTGAGATCCCGCTGGCCCTGCAACATGCTGGTGAAGCGCGCGAGGTTCGTCTTGAGCCAGTCCTGCTCGGTATTGCGGTCGGTGGTCAATCGGAGGTTGTCGATCATGGTGTTGATGTTGTCTTTCAGCTCCGCGACTTCTCCGCTGGCCTCCACCTGAATCGAACGCGTCAAATCGCCCTTGGTCACGGCCGTGGCGACTTCGGCGATCGCGCGAACCTGGTTCGTCAAATTATCAGCGAGCAGGTTGACGTTTCCGGTGAGGTCTTTCCAGGTTCCGGCGGCTCCGGGCACATTGGCCTGCCCACCGAGACGGCCCTCCACTCCCACTTCGCGCGCCACAGTTGTCACCTGGTCGGCAAAGGTCGCGAGCGTGCCGGTCATGTTGTTGATCGTCTCGGCCAACGCCGCGACTTCGCCCTTGGCGTTAACTGTCAATTTTTGCGTCAGTTCGCCGTTCGCGACCGCAGTTACCACTTTTACGATTCCGCGGACTTGCTCCGTGAGGTTCGCGGCCATGACGTTTACGTTGTCCGTAAGATCCTTCCATGTCCCGGCGACGCCCGGCACTTGCGCTTGTCCGCCGAGTTTGCCGTCGGTGCCGACTTCTCGCGCCACGCGCGTCACCTCTGCGGCGAAGGCGTTGAGCTGGTCCACCATCGTGTTGATGGTGTTCTTCAGTTCCAGAATTTCGCCCTTCACGTCGACGGTAATCTTGCGCGACAGGTCGCCGCGCGCCACGGCGGTGGTTACCTCGGCGATGTTACGCACTTGGCCCGTCAGGTTGCCGGCCATTGCGTTGACTGAGTCCGTGAGGTCCTTCCATGTGCCCGCGACACCTGGTACGTTGGCTTGGCCGCCGAGTCGCCCTTCGCTGCCCACTTCGCGCGCCACGCGCGTGACTTCGGCGGCGAATGATCTCAACTGCTCGACCATCGTGTTAAGCGTTTCTTTCAGCCGCAAAATCTCCCCGCGCACGTCCACGGTGATTTTCTTCGATAGGTCGCCATTGGCAATGGCCGTCGCTACTTCGGCGATGTTCCGGACTTGACCGGTCAGGTTGCTGGCCATGAAGTTCACGTTGTCGGTGAGGTCCTTCCACGTGCCGCCGACGCCCGGCACTTGCGCCTGGCCGCCGAGTTTGCCTTCGGTACCCACTTCGCGAGCCACACGGGTCACTTCGCCGGCGAACGCGTTAAGCTGGTCCACCATCGTGTTGATGGTGTCCTTCAGTTCGAGAATTTCACCCTTCACGTCTACAGTGATCTTGCGCGACAAATCGCCGCGCGCCACGGCCGTCGTCACTTCGGCGATGTTACGCACCTGGCCGGTCAGGTTGCCGGCCATCGAGTTCACCGAGTCCGTCAGGTCCTTCCACGTGCCCGCCACGCCCGGCACCTTAGCCTGACCGCCGAGTCGGCCCTCGGTACCGACCTCGCGAGCCACGCGCGTCACTTCGCCGGCGAACTCATTGAGCTGGTCCACAGTTGTATTAATCGTTTCCTTAAGCAGCAGAATTTCGCCGCTTACGTTCACCGTAATTTTCTTGGACAGGTCGCCGCTCGCGATGGCCGTGGATACTTCGGCGATGTTGCGGACCTGACCGGTCAGGTTGCTGGCCATCGAATTGACCGAATCGGTGAGGTCCTTCCACGTTCCCGCGACTCCGGGAACCTGCGCTTGCCCGCCAAGCTTGCCGTCTGTGCCAACTTCGCGCGCCACGCGCGTCACTTCGGAAGCAAACGACCGCAGCTGATCGACCATGGTGTTAATCGTATTCTTCAATTCGAGAATTTCGCCCTTCACGTCCACGGTGATCTTGCGCGACAGGTCGCCGCGCGCCACGGCGGTTGCCACTTCAGCGATGTTGCGGACCTGGCCAGTCAGGTTGCTGGCCATGAAGTTGACGTTGTCAGTGAGGTCCTTCCACGTACCCGCCACGCCGGGAACTTGCGCTTGTCCGCCGAGTTTGCCTTCGGTACCAACCTCGCGAGCCACGCGGGTGACTTCGCCGGCGAAGGCGTTGAGCTGGTCCACCATCGTGTTGATCGTGTCCTTCAGTTCGAGAATTTCGCCCTTCACGTCGACAGTGATCTTGCGCGACAAGTCGCCGCGCGCTACAGCCGTCGTCACCTCGGCAATGTTACGCACCTGGCCGGTCAAGTTTCCGGCCATCGAGTTGACGGAGTCAGTCAAGTCCTTCCATGTACCAGCAACGCCGGGCACCTGAGCTTGCCCACCGAGTTTGCCTTCGCTGCCAACTTCGCGCGCCACGCGAGTCACTTCGCCCGCGAAACGGTTCAGTTGGTCCACCATGGTGTTGAGCGTTTCCTTGAGCTGCAAAATCTCACCGCGCACATCGACGGTGATCTTGCGCGAAAGGTCGCCCGTGGCAATAGCCGTGGCTACTTCGGCGATATTCCGGACTTGGCCGGTCAGGTTGCTGGCCATGAAGTTCACGTTGTCGGTGAGGTCCTTCCACGTGCCGCCCACGCCCGGCACTTGGGCCTGGCCGCCGAGTTTGCCTTCCGTCCCGACCTCGCGAGCCACACGGGTTACTTCGCCGGCGAACGCGTTAAGCTGGTCCACCATCGTGTTGATGGTGTCTTTAAGTTCCAAAATTTCGCCCTTCACGTCTACAGTGATCTTGCGCGACAAGTCGCCGCGCGCCACGGCGGTCGTCACTTCGGCGATGTTACGCACCTGCGCCGTAAGGTTTCCGGCCATAGCGTTTACTGAGTCGGTCAAGTCCTTCCACGTGCCGGCGACGCCAGGCACCACAGCCTGTCCACCGAGTTTGCCGTCCGTACCCACCTCGCGCGCCACGCGCGTCACTTCCGATGCGAATGAACGCAACTGATCGACCATCGTATTGATGGCTTCCTTGAGTTGCAGAATTTCGCCGCGCACGTCGACGGTGATCTTGCGCGACAGATCTCCGCTGGCAACAGCCGTGGCCACTTCCGCAATGTTGCGCACTTGGCCGGTCAGGTTGCTAGCCATTGAATTGACCGAATCGGTAAGGTCCTTCCACGTTCCCGCGACGCCGGGAACCTGCGCTTGCCCGCCGAGCTTGCCGTCCGTTCCCACCTCGCGCGCCACGCGCGTCACTTCGGCGGTAAAAATGCCAAGCTGTTGGATCATGGTGTTAACGATATTTGCGGAACGCAGGAACTCGCCTTCCAAAGGCCGGCCGTCAACGTCCAACCTTACCGTTTGTGTTAGGTTTCCCTGGGCGACGGCCGCAATGGCGCGAGTCACTTCCGTGGTAGGCCTCAGCAAATCCTCGACAAGCATGTTGACGGAAACTTCCATCTCGCCCCAAGCGCCTTTCGACTGGTCGAATCGCGTCCGCTCCCGCGTTCGCCCTTCCTTGCCAATCACGTGCCCAACGCGCTTCAGTTCCTGCGCCATTTGCTGATTTGCCGCGGCAATCTCGTTAAACGTGTCCGCGATTTTTCCTTCCACGCCCGTCCAAGCGCCGGGAAGACGCACGGAGAAATCTCCGTCTCGCATCGTTTGCAGGCACGCCAGTATGACGGGGAGATCGGCGGCGCCCGGCGTTCCCTTTCCGTTGCCGTTACCTTCCAAAACGTTCTGCGATTCCCCGCTTGCTGCGGGAACCGCGGGGCTATGGTCGTTTTTTTTCATACTGGTCTCCAAACTGAATGCATCGTCAATCGTTGGCGGTGTGGGTTCGTGCCGGCCCGCTTGCCTACAAGCCTTTAGGGCGCTATCTGCCCCATTTTAAACAAGGAAGTCTACTTTGGTATCACGAAAGCCGTCCGCATGGCATACAGGGATTCCTGTATTAAAACAGGGAACAAAATAAGATTCCTCCCTAGTCATCGCCTGCTTTTCTGATGTATTCTCGTCCGATATGGTGTGGCATAGGGCTCGTTTTATCTCATGGTAGCCATTCGGATTTTAATCGCCGACGACCACGAATTCGTCAGGAGAGGAGTTCGCGCGCTCTTGGAGTCTCGGGACGGTTTCGAAGTGTGCTTCGAGGCTGCCAACGGTCAGGAAGCTGTTGAGAAGGCGCGAGAGCTGAAGCCCGACTTGGTCATTTTAGACATCACAATGCCCATTTTGAGCGGTTTCGATGCAGCTCGAAAGATCAAGGAATTCTCTCCGGAGACTCCCATCGTGATTCTCAGCATGCACCGCGATAAAGAATATATGGAAGAGGCTCAGAAAATAGGCATACAAGGCTACGTGCGCAAATCACAAGCGGCCTTGACGCTGGTCACTGCCGTGGACGCTGTCCTCCAAGACCAGACCTTCTTCCCCGCCGAATTGTAGCCTCGCCTTTCCCATTTTTGAGTAGCCCGACGTAGTAATCCGATGCTCGAACTAGAGAGTTCGCGCTAGGTTCGCCAAATCGGGAAGAATAGCTACCCGAGCTGTACGACTTGCGAACCTTGAAGTTCCAGTTCTCCCTGACGATCCGAAAACAATCGAGCGCGAGGTGACATCTACGCCGGGGAATGAGAAGGAATTGGCAGCCTGCGAAACAAAAGTGAAAACCCCACGTTCACACACCGAGCATGGGGCATCCTGAAAATCAACCCTAGAGCCTGGGCCAACCGCCGGCTTTTTAGAGGTGGCGCCACTTGACTGTGACACACTGGCACACTTCGGACTTGGCGACGCTGCCCCTGCCCCGGATGCTCACGGAATGGCCGTTGGTGACAGTGGCAGAGAGTTGTGTCGTCGCGGAGAATGAGTGTCACGGACTCGCATCTTGGTCCCCGCCGACCGGAAGAAATTCAAATTCCGCAGCCTTCCGCAAGGGCAAAAAGGATTGATTGGTGGATAAGAGCGAAAACCCCGCTCGGAGGCCGCATATGCTTCCAATTGGAGGACCGAAACACATTCGGTCGAAAAGAGCCTTCGCGAATGCTGATTATCGAATGCTGATTATAGGGGGTGGCAGCCTTCCCGTCAAATTCGCAACAAAAATCCCCACGCTCACAAAACACGAGCACTGGCACCCCAAAAAACGCCTCTGGGCAAGACCCTGGGCCGCCCGCCGTTATTCTTTAGGCCCTAGCTTACCTTGTAGGAAGCGCACTGCGTGGGTGACTCCTCCGCAAGCGGTCTATGGTCCATGCAACGAATACGCAAACCCCTCCGACTATCAGGGCGAACGGCACTCTGTGTTCTATGACCTCGTTACCGCCAACATAGATTGAACCGGCAAAGATCAACAGAGCGATGCGATCTGCAATGTTTAGGGAACGGTTCTTGAACGTAAACGACAGTGCGGTGACACCCGCAATCACAATAAGCTGTATGAACGCAATGGAGCGAGGAATGAGGACGGATGAATTGTTCACGATATGGCCGTGCTCCAATTCGAGGAGAGCGCCTAGCGTAGCCGCAAGCATAATTCCAGGGAACACTCTTTTCCAACGATTCGCTGTAACGATAAAAATGGCTGCGGCAGTAGCCAAAATGCAGTATCCGAGGACGCGCGAAGGATGCCGCCCCTCCGAAAAGTTCGCCTCTGTTCCAAAAGCGTTTTCCATTCCCCAAATCACAAGTCCGAACCAGGCCATGCCGAGAAGCCATGCCCCCGCGCGGCGAAACCCAGATTTCACCTGCTGGCCGACTGTCGGGTCTGTGCTCACGAGCCTAATGCCCCACTGGAATTGCACAATTATCACACATCCGCCGGTGGCCGACACATCGAAGCGCAAGGGATCGGTGAACAGCAGCGGTATAATATTGCTCGCCGAAGGGCGCATACGTGCCGGACGTGCCATTCATCAGCGCCAGTTACGTGGACGCTCTAACTCCTTCAGTATGGTCCTAATATTGCTGCGCCTTGGAAGTATTCGAACTAGCGGAGTTCCTGCCAGGTTCGCAAGATCGTCAAGAATGGCTCCCCGGGCTAGATTCGAACTAGCAACCCTTCGGTTAACAGCCGAATGCTCTACCATTGAGCTACCGGGGATTAGAAGCGGTCCTCGACTGAACTGCAAAATCGAGTCATTCGAGTGTAAACGAGCTTCCGTTGCCAGTCAACGAAGCGGAAGATATGGCAGTGCTCCAAATGTGTGTTGCTAATTTTGGTGGCGAGCGAATGAGCGACGACAGAATTAGAGCACTGCCGAAGCCGTCAGAATAACCTCTTTATCCGTTTATCTTATTCTCGGCCAGACTCTGGTTTGCCTCGACTACGCCGACAGTCATTCGAACGTTATCGAATCAGCGTGGCTGGAAAAGGAACGGGTAATTTCGGGGAAGGGTCAGAATCTTCAACGCATGCTACTGCAGTGGCTGTATTCTTGCGTCGAAGCCCACAAGCGAGTCGAAAATCGCCAGTACATGCCGGCGATACTCCACCATCCGCTCGAACAAAATGCGCAACTCAGGCTGCCGCGTGGAGTCGCGGTCCCATTTGGCAAGCACGCCGGCGGGCACTTCAATATCGCGGCGAAGCTGCTCCGGAGAATGTCCCCGCAAAAACAGGCCATAAAAGAAAGCGGCCTCCCGCTGAGGAAACTCGAGTTCCCGCAGGGAGTCTTCCGGGGTCGGAGCCAGCGTCGCCGGGTTAGGTTGAGTCGCCATGACAAGAAAGGGAAGTTTACCGATTTCAATGTCCGCGTCAAGAGCACATGACGCGAAAAAGCACCGAAAAGTCAGTAGCGGGCGCGGCTGGCCCTGAGGAACATCTGGAGGGCTGTAACATTTGCCTGGTCGCTGCCCAAGCGCATAGCGTCGACGGGTAGTCCTAGCACTTCAGCCTGCTCTAAGCTGAGCCCGGCATCATCGAGCTCCGCCAAACTGTAGCCTTCCGCCGGAACCAAACGATTTCGCGCAGATCGATCCACAGGTCGCGGTGGATGAACCGCGGTACCGCGTTTCCGGACTCGGTTAAAAAAGTCGTCCCAATCTCGGCGGATCCACATTGGACCCTCCCCAATTCTTTCCGTCGCAACCCATTGGATGCGAAATCCCGCCGGACGGTCGCATCGCGCCGGGCCACGCCCTATAATCCTCAGGTGGCGTGGATTGTAACCCCTGTTGTCAAGTAAAGTCGTACCTCGGAGCCTTCTGTATCGATAAGGTTACGAACCACTGCGACACATCCGATGCCACGGCAAGACCACAAAGCAATACCCTGGAACACGAGACCGTCAGGGTGCCCAAATCAGCCTTGACTGATATACTCCTAAGAACTTCTACGGAGCAGTTTTGGAAATGAACCAACCGGCAATTGTCATTCATTATCATGAATTGTGGCTTAAGGGCCGCAATAAACGGTTTTTCGTCTCGAAGCTGGTGAGCGCCGTCCGCCTCGGCCTTGAGGGCATTCCGCTCGATAAAATCGAACGGCCGAACGACCGTCTCGTTGTACGTTTGAAAGAAGGTGCATCGCTCGAAGAGACGCTCGCGCGAGTCGGGAAAATTTCGGGAATCGCCTATTACGCGATTGCGCGTCCCGTTGAGCCTGATCTTTCGACGCTTTGCGAAGCGGCCTGGACTGAAGTCGAACCGTTGTCTTTTACTACCTTCGCCGTACGCGCCAAGCGTAGTGACAAATCCTTTGCGCACCGCAGCTCCGAAATCGAAACTGTCGTCGGCCGTTTCCTGCTCGATCGTTTGCGAGATGCGGGCCGCAATGTTCGCGTGAAGTTGAATGATCCCGACGTGACTTGCCGGATCGAAATCACCTCCGGCCCGGCTCTCGTTTACGCGCGGAAGATTCCCGGCCCCGGCGGCTTGCCCGCGAACACGGCTGGCAAAATGCTTTGCCTGCTTTCCGGGGGCTTCGATTCTGCGGTCGCCGCATATCAAATGATGAAGCGCGGCGCGCATCTCTCGTTCGCCCATTTTTATGGCACGGGAGCGCGGCCCGGCGAATCGTCAGTGCATGTCGCCCGCGGACTGGTGCGCCAGCTCGTGCCCTGGCAATTCAGCGCGAAGCTTTATCGCATTCCATTTGAATCCATCCAGCGCGAAATCGTGCGTTACGCCCCGGAGAGTTGCCGCGTTTTGCTTTACCGCCGCATGATGCTGCGCATCGCCGAAGTTCTCGCGCGCCGGGACCATGCTCTCGCGTTTGTCACCGGCGACAGTCTTGGGCAAGTCGCGTCTCAAACTCTTCGCAATATGGTCGCCGTCGAGGCCGCTGCCAGGCTTCCTGTTTTCCGTCCCCTCGCCGGTACCGACAAACTGGAAATTCTCGCTCTCGCGCGGAAAATCGGCACACACGATATTTCCGCTGAGCCATTTCACGATTGCTGCCCGGTTTTTATGCCGCGCAGTCCTGCGCTGCATGCTACGCCAACGGAACTCGACGCCGCAGAGGCCAAACTCGATCTGCCACAACTCATCCGACAGGGTGTCGCGGGAACGTCCTTGGAGAGTTATCGGTACGTCGCGGGGCGTGTCGAATCCACCGAAGTTCCGCTGAACCGCCCCAAAGAAAAACAAGACGCCGCCATCGCCTAAGAAAACGCCAATTTGAAATAGGGATTCGCGAAATTCGTCTAACTGCGGTAGCTGGCGTTGATACGAACGTAGTCGCCGGTGAAGTCGCATGTCCAGACGCGTGCTGCTCCATTCCCGGTACGCAAATTCATCACGATCGGAATACGCGTGGCGAGCAACTTGCGATGCGCGGCGCGCTCGTTGAAGAAATGTGCGCGTCCATCGCGGCACATTAAAATTCCCGCCATGCGAACTTCCACGCGGTCAGGATTGAACCGGACGCCTGAGCGCCCCGCGGCGGCCAATATTCGTCCCCAGTTCGGGTCGCCGCCGGCAAGCGCCGTTTTCACCAGTGGAGAGTTTGCAATTGTTCGTGCTACTTCGTCTGCCGCACGATTGGACGGCGCCCCGCGTACCTCGATTTCCACCACTCGATGCGCACCCTCACCGTCGGCGACAATTTGCAGAGCCAGCGAGCGGCAAACGGATTCAAGCGCGCCAAGGAACTTCCGATAATTGGCAGTGCCGAAGCGAATGCCTCTTGCAGCGGAAGCACCATTCGCCAAAAGCGCCAGCGTATCGTTCGTCGAAGTATCTCCGTCGACAGTGATGGCGTTGAATGTCCCGCCAACGGCGTCTCTTAACGCGCGTCGAAGCATACTCGGCCCGGCCGTTGCGTCCGTTACAACAAACGCCAGCATCGTCGCCATATTCGGATGAATCATTCCCGCGCCCTTGGTGCAACCGAGAAAGCGCACTCGCTTCCCATTGATGCGGCAGCTTGCCGCGGCGAATTTCGGTCGTGTGTCCGTGGTCATGATCGCGCGCGTGAATTGCGCGAATGATTCGGGCCTCTTTGAACGGCTCGCGACCAGATTTGGAACCGCGCGCAGGATACGTTCGACGCGCAGCGGTAAACCAATTACTCCCGTGGAGCAGACGAGAATTTGTTCCGGCTTGCAATGAAAACCTCGCGCGAGCGTTGCAGTTGTGCGCCGGGATGCTGCCATTCCCGCACCGCCCGTCGCACAATTCGCATTTCCGGAATTCACGATGATTGCGCGCATCTTTTCGGCGGAGCGTCGCAGATGCGCCTGGGAAATAAGAACCGGAGCTGCCTTGACGACATTCGTGGTGAACACGCAGGCTGCCGCGGCGGGCATTTCGCTGACGATCAAGCCGAGATCTAAGCCCGATTTTTTCAAGCCGCAGGACACGGCGGAAAATTCGAAGCCTCGGGGCAGTAGCGATGCATCAATGCGCGGCTTCATGCGGCCGGAGATGACGTGACGGCGTCGTTCAGTATCGGCAACGCGGCACGCTCTGGAATCACCGTCACTATTACCGCGACCAGCCGGCAGCGCCGCGCTTTTGGACATGCGGAGCAGTCTCGCGCGATTTTTTCCGGCAGCGCGTCCCGCGACGAAGTGCCAAAGCCCTGACGCACAAAGAATTCTGACGCATGCGTCACTGCAAACACCCGCGCAATCCTCCTCCGCCGCGCTTCCGCAAGCGCATATTGCACGAGCCGCGCGCCCAATCCGCGCCCGCGAATTTCCGGGCTCACCGCCAGCGACCGAATCTCCGCCAGCTCAGTGCCGTACTTTTCAAGCGACACGCAGCCCGCGATCTGGCCTTTTTCTTCCAGCACCAGAAACCCTTCCGCGTGTTCGCGCACATTTTCTTGCGTGCGCGGCAGCAAAATTCCATCAGCGGCGTAGTGCGCAATCAGCGCGTGAATCGCGCCCGCATCTGTCGCTCGTGCCCGTCGCGCCCTCATGCCCTTTTTTCCTCGGCACCCAGTCGCGCTTTCGCCTCGGCAAGCGCCTCGCGAACGGCTGCCGGCGCCGTGCCTCCCGGTACTCGCCGCCGGGCAAGAGACGCCTCGAGCGTCAGCGCTCCGGCAAAATCCGCCTCGAATGCCGGCGAATATTTTTTTAGCTGCACGACAGGCCATTGCGTATATCCCTCGCCCCTTCCATCCGCATCGCGAACCATCTTCCCAATAATTTCGTGCGCTTGCCGGAACGGAATCCCCTTCGCCACCAGATAATCCGCCGCCTCGGTAGCAATCAACGCGGGATCTTCGGAAGCCCTGCGCAAATTTGCCAAATTGAATTTAGTCGCGCTCACCGCTCCCGCGGCGATTTGCGTCATCGCCAGTGCTTGATCATGCGCGTCAAAGAGCGGCTCTTTGTCCTCTTGCAGATCGCGCTGGTAGCTCGATGGCAAGCCTTTCATCGTAACGAGTAGCGATGTCAGCGCGCCCGCAACTCGTCCCGATTTTCCGCGAATTAATTCCCACGCATCTGGATTTTTCTTTTGCGGCATCAGACTGCTGCCCGTCGAATATTCGTCCGGCAGAATGACGAACCCAAAACCGGGAGACGCGAACAGGATCATGTGCTCTGCCAAGCGCGACAAGTGATTCGACAGGACCGCCAGCGCGAAAAGATAATCAAGCGCGAAATCGCGCCTACCCACGGAATCCAGGCTGTTGCGTGTAATTCGCGTAAATCCTAAATCATCGGCCAAACCCCGTCGGTCAATCGAGAACGCACACCCTGCCAAGGCCCCCACGCCCAGGGGACATGCATCCGATGTATTCGCAGCAAAAGCAATTCGGTCCAGATCGTGAAAAAACGCCTCGGCGTGCGCTAGCAGAAAGTGCGAGAGCAAAATCGGCTGCGCCAATTGCATGTGCGTCATGCCCGGCATCGCCACGCCGAAATTGCTCTCCGCCTGCTCCACAAACGCCTTGATAAGAACGGTTACGGCTTTCCGCATGTCCGTCGCCGCGGCTTTAATGAACATCCGGAATTCCGTGACGATCATTTCGTTGCGGCTTCGGCCTGTGTGCAGCTTCTTTCCCAGCGGCCCGAGCATCTGCGTCAGTGTCGACTCCACAAAGTGGTGCACGTCTTCCGCTTGAGAGGCATCGAGCCATGCAGGTTCGGCGAGCGCGCGTTTTTCGATTTGCTCGAGCGCCGCGATGATTTGTTTCGTTTCGCCGCTGGTCAGAATGTTTATTTTCTCCAGTCCCCGTGCCCACGCGCGATCGAGTTGCAGTTCAAACGGCAGCAGCCGCCGATCGAATGCAAATGAGCGCTCGAACTCGTAGAACGCCTTGTCCGGAGCGCGTTCGAAGCGTCCGCCCCACATCTTTTGTTGTCCTGCCTCGCTCATTTCGCTGCATTTCCTTTACCCACGGGCACGGTGATCGGCAGCGCGAACAGATTGATGAATCCTTCCGCGTCCTTCGGGTTGTAGCCGGTCATCGTGAAGCTCGCGAGGTTCGTGCGATAGAGCGAATAGGCCGAGTTGCGCGATGTCACGTTAATGTTGCCTTTTAAGAGACTCAAACCAACCGAGCCCGTCACGCGTTTTTGCGACGAAGCGAAGAACGCATCCAGCGCTTCTCGCAGCGGGGTGAACCACATGCCGTAATAGACCATTTCCGCGTAACGCAGCGAAAGCTGCTGCTGAAAATGCAGCGTCTCGCGGTCCAGGCACAGCGCTTCGAGTTCGCGGTGCGCCGCGACCAGCAGTGTCCCTCCCGGCGTTTCGTATGCGCCGCGCGATTTGATTCCTACCAGCCGGTTCTCCACCATGTCCATGCGTCCCACCGCATTTTTTGCCGCAATGTCGTTCAGTTCTTCCAGCAACGCGATCGCCCCAAGCTTCTTCCCATTCACGGAAACAGGAACGCCGCACTCGAATCCGATTTCAACTTCTGTTGGCGTGCTCGGCGCCGCCGCGGGAGAGACCACCCACTGCCACATCGCCTCTTCAGGCGCGTTTGCCGGATCCTCCAACCGCCCGCCCTCATGGCTCAAATGCCAGATGTTGCGGTCGCGGCTGTAAATATTTGTTGTGCTCTGTTCAATTGGAACGTTGTGTTCCTTCGCGTAGGCAATCGCTTCCTCGCGCGAAGTGATGTTCCATTCGCGCCACGGCGCGATGATCTTCAACTCCGGCGCAATCGCCTTCACCGCTAGCTCGAACCGCACTTGGTCATTGCCTTTGCCCGTGCAGCCGTGCGCCACGGCGTCCGCGCCCACTTTGCGAGCCATTTCTGCCTGCCGCCGTCCCAATATCGGCCGCGCAAACGAAGTCCCCAGCAGATATTTGTGCTCGTACACTGCGCCTGCGCGCAGCGTCGGCCAAATGTAGCTGGTGATAAATTCCTCGCGCAAATCTTCCACATGCGCTTCGCTTGCGCCAGTAGCCAGCGCCTTGCGCCGCGCCGCTTCCAGATCCTCTTTCTGTCCCAGATCGCCGATCATGGCGATCACTTCGCAGTGATAATTCTCTTTTAGCCACGGAATGATGATGGAGGTATCGAGTCCTCCGGAATAGGCCAGCACCACTTTTTTCGCCAACGTTCTCTCCTTAGTCAAGCAGCGTGAGTAGAATTGCCTTCTGAACATGCAACCGATTTTCCGACTGGTCGAACACAATCGACTGCGGCCCGTCGATTACGCCCCCTGTAACTTCTGAACCGCGGTGCGCCGGCAAGCAGTGCATGAAGACCGCGTCTTCGTCGGCCTTCTCCATGAGCGCCTTGTTCACTTGAAATGGCGCGAAGACTTGGGCCCGCTCGGTGGCTTCATGCTCGAAACCCATACTGGCCCACAC
>DASZCH010000030.1:0-9395 GCA_035943235.1 Candidatus Acidiferrales bacterium | reverse complement strand
CAGTTGCACCGTGCGGAGACCGATGCAACGTAGAAGATTTTTTTATCCAGAAGCTCCGAATAAGGGGTCCGTCCGGCGATTTTGATGAAGAATCTCTTGGCACCGCTGTGGTGTTTGCCGTATTCGAGTCCCGCGCGGAATTGCCGCAATCGCTTCCTTATGCCAGCGTGAGTAACGCCTACGTAGAATACATCCGTTTCTTTAATTACCCGCCCCTTCAGTTGCTCATTCGAGTATGCAAGCACATATACGCCGGGGAATGCAAACTCGGAAGTCTTCGCATAGCTAGCATCCAAATGTTCCCATGTTCGCTCGAACAAGACTCGCAGCAGGTAGCCTACGCGAGGAATCGTCTCTCCAGACGTGCTCATTTAAGTTGAATCTCGCAAATAACATTGATTGCGAATGCGCTAGATCCGTTTGAACGCCCGCTCGATTTCGCACACCGGCCTATTTTCAGATCTCCACGCGCACAATACTTTCGTGTCATCCGAGGAGCCACGCGACGAGGAATCTGCTTTTGCTCCACCGTCAGGGCTCGGCTTCAGCCGTGCCGTAAACCGTTTTAGCCGCTGAGGTATGTCTTCTCTCGTCTCCCAAGCCTCGATTCCTTCAATCGGCGCGTCGCGCCCAGATTTTGCCGGCCGCGACGGACTTTCAGATTCTCTTGAATGCCCGCTCGATCTCGCGCACCGAGTATCGCAGCACCACGGGCCGGCCGTGAGGACAGCTCATCGGATACTCTGTCTTCGCCAATTCCGCGAGCAGCCATTCCATTTTCGTTTGATCGAGCGGCATATTCACCTTGATCGCCGCCTGGCACGAAGTCGAAGCCGCAATGCGCGATTGCAACGACTCGAGCGAAATCGCCTGCGACTCGCGAGCCACGCCATCCAGAATTTCCGCGAGCAACTTTTCCGCGTTCCCGCTCGCGATTCCCGCCGGAGCCGCCGCAATCGCGACGCTCCGCGGCCCCATCAACTCCGCTTCAAACCCGTTCGCGCGCAACTCTTCGGCGATCTGCTCGAAAATCACAATTTGATGCGGGGCCAGCTCGACCACAATCGGCATCAACAAACGCTGCCCGCCCAATTCTCCCGCGCGCCGCGCCGCGAGATGCTTTTCGAACAGCACCCCCTCGTGCGCCACGTGCTGGTCGACGATCCACAATCCCTGCCCGTTCACCGCGACAATATAGCTCGCGCTGATTTGCCCCAGCGGCTTCAGATCGCCAATATGCGCCGGGCCCGGCAACGCGCCCGCCGATTCCGATTCAGTGACCGCCGGTTCGCGACAAGCGTCCGCCGAAATCGCCACGCCGCGCGGCAACGCGAATTCCTCCGCGGTTTCGAAATTCAGACGCTGCGGAATGGGACGATCCGGCGCGCCCGTCAATTCGAAATCGCCCGGGAGTGTGTCGATAGACGACGCCCTCGCCATCACGTCGTTAGGAATGATTGCGCGCGGCGGGCCGGGCAAACTTCCCGCCGCCGCATTATTTTCCGCGACGCTCGGAGAAAAACTCCCCGCGCCTCCGGCACCGAGTGCAGCCGAAGTTGCTCCCGCCGCTGCACTGGCCGCCGAAGCCGTCGCGCCTGCCGGAAAACTTGGCACGGGCCGCGCGTTCGCGAGCGCCATGCGAATCGCATCGCGCACAAAATCGTGCACCACCTGCGAATGGCGGAAGCGGACTTCAACTTTCGCCGGATGGACGTTCACGTCGACTTCCGCGCATGGCAGGTCGATGAAGAGCAGCACCGCCGCAAAGGCGCCCGCGGGCATGATGTTGCGATACGCCTCGCCGATCGCGTGCAGCACCAGGCGGTCGCGAATCAAGCGCCGGTTCACGAAAATATAAATTCCGTTGCGATTCGTGCGCTGCACTTCGGGGCGCGAAACGAATCCCGACACGCGAATCCGCGAAGTCTCGTCGCCCGCCTCCATTTCCGGCTCGGTGATGGCCGCGCGAATCGGCGCTTCCACAGGCTGCATCTCCACCATCTCCGCCGCGGCCTGGCGCCCGAAAACCTGATACAACCGCTCGGCCATCGTCTCGACGGGCGTTGCGTTCAGAATTTCCTGCGTGGGAGTCTTCAGCTGAAAATGCTTGTCGGGATGCGCTAGCGCGTAATGCGTGACGAGCGACGCGATGTGGCCGAGCTCCGTCGTTTCGGATTTGAGGAATTTTCGCCGCGCGGGCACGCAGTAAAAAAGATCCGCGATGCTGATGGCCGTTCCGGCCGGGACGCCCGCCGGCTTCACGCCGATTAATTTCCCGCCCGCGAATTCGATGCGTGTTCCCTGCTCTTCCTCAGCCGCGCGCGTTTCGAGAGTCAGCCGCGACACAGCCGCAATCGACGGCAGCGCCTCGCCGCGAAATCCTAGCGTCGCAATCGAAAGCAAATCGTCGGCGGTACGCAGCTTCGAAGTCGCGTGCCGCTCAAATGCGAGCAGCGCATCGTCGTGCGGCATGCCGGAGCCGTCGTCCGTGACGCGAATCAACCGCTTCCCGCCCGATTCCACTTCCACGCGCACGGTTTTTGCGCCCGCGTCCAGCGAATTCTCGACCAGCTCCTTCACTACCGACGCGGGCCGCTCGACAACTTCCCCCGCCGCAATCTTGTTCGCTACAGTCTCCGGTAATATGCGTATGCGCGACATTTAATCTGATCCTCGACAGCTCGGACGTTCTGGACTCACTGGGCGATTTAGCAATCCTCCCGATTTGTTCGGCTCTTAGGGGGTCGGAGCTTTAGCTCCGACATAATCGCAACACTACACGCGGGGCTTCAGCCCCTGAAGCCCATCCTTTAGTTTTTCTGGTACGGGGTCAAGTCGATATTTGCCGCACGCCGAGCCGAAAATCCACTCCTCCGGCTTGTCTGTCAGTTCTCGATGCACTGGATTTTGCCAAATATAACTTCGTTTGCTTTCGTAGTCTTCACTATTCCGGACAGTCCATTCATGAAATCCCGGCTGCCAGATATGCATTTTGCGTTCTCGCTTCAAATGAATGTCGTGAGAACTGCCGCCCTTGATCAATTGCATCGCCTTCTCAAGCGTGCATTCGTCGCCAGGAGTCAAAAGGATGTGGACGTGATTCGGCATGATCACAAACTCATGAAGCAAGTATGACGCGCGATCCCGGTACCTAAGGAGACAATCCAGCACAACTTCAGCGGTCTCCTGTACGCGAAACACTTCGCGATTCTGCCAGGTTTTTGTGGTCACAAAGTATGTGCATTGAGGAGCGGTCCTGTGGGTAAGCCTGCTCATCTGTTATTCAGGGGCTAAAGCCCTTTCTTACCGCGGGTAGTGTCGGAGCTAAAGCTCCGACCCCCTAAAAAGCTCTTTGCCCCCGCAATTGTATTCGCCACCGTCTTCGGCAGTATCCGTATCCGGTTTATTCAGGCGCTCGAGCTCTAAGGTCAACCTCTATCTGACTTGGATCTGGTAGCCATGCATGCAGCGTCTCGTCAAAATATTCTACCCAGTACGGCTTCGCCAGCCATGGCGGCCCCAGCTGAGGTTCACCGCATTGTGGACACTTGATCGAGGTCATACCGCTGCCTCCATGGGACGGGCGAGGATTCGTTGTTCGAATCCGCGTTTTGCATTTCGGGCACTCCGTTCGATGCGGATTTAGAATCCGCGTAATCCCCAAATCGTCGAGCTGGTCGGCATCTACTTCGCTGGGCGACTCGGCCATCAAATCCTGCGCGGCGGTGGTCTTCGGGAACGCAATTACTTCGCGAATTGATTTTTCGCCCGCGAAGAGCGCCACCATGCGATCAATTCCCAACGCGATTCCGCCGTGCGGCGGCGTGCCATAAGTGAGCGCGTCGAGAAAAAATCCGAATCGTTGCCGCGCCTGCTCGTCTGAGAGTCCGAGCGCCCTGAAAACGCGCGCCTGCACGTCCTGGCGGTGAATTCGAATGCTGCCCGAGCCAAGCTCCACGCCGTTCAACACCAAGTCGTAGCCTCGCGAGCGCACTTCGCCCGGCGCGCTTTCGAGTTTCTCCAAATCTTCCTCGATAATTCCTGTGAACGGATGCTGCGCGCTCACCCAGCGCTTGTCCGTCTCGCTCCACTCAAACAGCGGAAAGCCCGTGACCCACACAAATTCCCACCGGTCTTTGCCAATCAGTCCCAATTGCTCGCCCAGCCGCAGACGCACTTGCCCCGCGACCATCGCCGCCGCGTCGCCGTGTGAAAGCGGCCCTTTCGCAGCCAACGCGACAATCAAGTCGCCGCGCCGCGCGCCCAAACTTTTCGCCAGATTCGTCACCGCGTCCGCGCCCAGCGTTTTGTCGAGCGACGACGTGACTCCCTCCGGCGTCACTTTGATCGTGTACACCGACTTCGCGCCTGCGTTTTTCGCCTGCTCGGTCAATTCATCGAGCTGCTTGCGTGACCACGCTCCCGCTCCCGGCGCGACGAGCGCGTAGATATTCCCTTCGAAGCCGAATGTCTCGCGTCCCGCCTCGAAGAATTTCGTCACATCCTGCAATTCCATCCCAAATCTCAAGTCAGGCTTGTCTGAACCATAGCGCCGCAGCGCATCCTTATATTGCATATGGCGGAACGGCCGCCGGACGTTCGCGCCAATCACCCCGATGGCGCGCTCCATCACGCGCTCAATCACCTCAAAAATATCCTGCTGGCGCGGAAACGCCATCTCCAAATCCAACTGGGTGAATTCCGGCTGGCGGTCGGCGCGCAAATCCTCGTCGCGGAAGCAGCGGACGATCTGAAAATAGCGGTCCATCCCGCTGATCATCAAAATCTGCTTGAAGATTTGCGGCGATTGCGGCAGCGCGTAGAACTGTCCGTGATGAATCCGGCTCGGCACCAGATAATCGCGAGCGCCCTCGGGAGTCGAGCGCGTCAGCATCGGCGTCTCAATTTCGTAGAAGCCCAAATCGTCGAGCGCCTTGCGAATCTCAAAAACCACACGATGCCGCAACGCGATATTGCGATGCGGTTTGCGCCGCCGCAAATCCAGATACCGGTAACGCAGCCGCGTTTCCTCGTTCGCGTTCGTGTCGTCTTCGATCTGAAACGGAGGTGTCTTCGCGTTATTCAAAATGTAGACGCGCGTCGCCATCACTTCCACATCGCCCGTGGCCAGGTCCGGATTCGGCCGCTGCCGCCGGAACACTCGCCCCTCCACCGCCACCACGTATTCCGGACGCACTTCGTCCGCCTTCGCATGCGCCTCCGAATACTGGTCGCGATTGCAGACCACCTGGCAAATTCCGGCGCGGTCGCGCAAATCGAGAAAGATCAGCTGACCCAAATCGCGCCGCCGGTGCACCCAACCCATCAGCACCACGTTGCGCCCCGCGTCCGCGACGCGCAGCTCTCCGCAATACCCCGTCCGCTTCATCTCACCTAACGAATCGAACAATTCGCATCTCCCCTCAACCGGCAAATGGATCGGGCGTTTACTCTTTTCTGCGCCGGCTCAAAAATAAACGTTCCCGCAACGCGCGCGGGTGGCCTTCCCTAAAAATATCGCTCGCGCAAAATCCTGACGTGGTGCGTCAGATGCCCCGCGATGATAAACGCTATCGCCCGCACGGTGAACGGATTGTCGCTGGCCACGCCGCTGCGTGTCCATCCATCCGGCGGCATATTGCTGAAAAGCGAAAGCGAGGCAAGGCGCACGCGCCGGAACTCCTCGACGTGCGCGGCCCATGCGACGTGGTCGGCTTGCGCCGCCGACGCGGCTATGTTCTGCTCGAAGCTCGGCAGAGCACTCTCGTGGCCACGCGCGAACCACAGTGCGCGATGCGCAAAAACCCTCTCGGCGTCGTTGACGTGACCGAGCACCTGACGAATGCTCCACTTGTCCGGCGCATAGCGGTGCAGGGACTTCTCCTCGGAGATCGTCCCAAAAAACGCCGGCGACTCTTCAAGTTGCCTTTCGAGCAGGCCCAAGACATCCTCGGTCTCCACCTGATTGATGTAAGTGAAGTAGTACGGCGATGTCTCAACGCTCTGCGGCCTGCCAATCATCAAATCGGTCGCCTTTCACGAAAATAGTCGAGGCGCGCTTCGGCCCGAAGTCCACATTCTGGACTCCGCAACCGAGCAATCTCGCCTCGCATGCTCACTCTGCGCGTGCGCTCAGAAGCAGCCTTGCTGGAACCCTTTGACCTGACAAATGCTTGTGAAGGGTTCCTCTACCGCTTTGCGCGCTGCTTGCGCAAACCCACGGCGCTCACAGGGACACGATCTAGACTTTCTGCCTGCGCCGAACGCTCTTAAACAAAAAAACACTCCCCCATTTCTCTCCTACCTCTTTGCCTTTGCCGCGATGTTTCTATCGGGCGCTTCTTGCGCAAACCCGCCGCGCCCGCTGGGAAGCAACGCCAATCGTTAGCTCCCGGGCCCTTCCTTCGTCAGCACCGGCGGACGGAAGAAATCTACCAGCGCCTCCTCCGATATTTTCTCCTGCACGCCGTCGGCCAGGCGCTTAATCGTCAGCATATCAGATGCAATTTCGTCGTCGCCGATAATCAAAACGTAGCGCGCGCCCAATTTATCCGCGCGTTCGAGAGCCTTGCGAAATTTCATCTCTCCCGCAGGCAATTCCACTCTGTGCTTTTCGACGCGCAACACATGCGCGAGGCGCACCGCCGTCGGATAAGCGCCCTCGCCCATCCAGGCAATAAAAATATCCAGCGGCCGCGTCGCGCGAACTTTGCGAGCCTCCTCGATCGCGTCAATGAAGCGGTCCTCGCCCAGCGCAAAGCCGATTCCCTTGATTCCCTTCGGGCCGCCGAGCATTTCGACCAGCCCATCGTAGCGCCCGCCGCCGCACAACGCGTTTTGCGCGCCCAGAATGGGACTGGTAATCTCAAACGTCGTTCGCATGTAGTAGTCGAGCCCGCGCACCAGCCGCGGCGATTCGGTGAACGGGACTTCGCGCAGAGTCAACTCGCGTTTCAGTTTCTCGTAATGCGTGCGGCACTCTTCGCACAAGTGTTCGGATATTTTCGGCAGCTTCTCGATGATCGCCTGCTCCTCCGGCAGTTTCGAGTCCATCACGCGCAGCGGATTCGTCTCGACGCGCCGCTGGCTGTCCGCGCCGAGCTTGCTGAAAATGTCGGGCTTAAGCAATTCCGCGCGCAGTAGGTCCACATATTTCGGTCTGCACTCCGCGCATCCAATCGAATTAATCAGCAGCGTGTATTTCTCGATCTGGCAGCGCTCGAGCAAATCCGTCAGCATCTGAATCAGCTCCGCGTCAATCGCGGGCGCGTCCGACGTGCCGAGTACCTCCGCGCCAATTTGATAGAACTGGCGGTAACGTCCCTTCTGCGGCCTCTCGCGGCGGAACATCGGGCCGATGTAGTAAAGCTTCGCGTCGCCCGGCAGCATCTGCATCCCATGCTCGATGTACGCGCGCACAACGGATGCCGTCGCCTCCGGCCTGAGCGTCAGCGAATCCCCCAGATCAACTTCAGCGAGCGCCAACCCGGTATCCTCCCAGTGCCAACTGAGTAGCTCATCGCCCGAAACGCGCGCTTCTTGGGCGAAAAAATTCAATTGCTCCCTGAGCTCCTTCAAGGCTGTCTGGTTTTCAGGCGTGCGGGCAAGCTTTCCCTCGTCGAGCGCCTGATTTGCGAGCGCCAAAAACCTAGAAAGGCTCGTCACTACCTCGCCAGGGTCGTCTGCCTTGTAACGCTGTTCCGCACTCCAGATCTCCGAACGCAAGTGGCCAAGATACTCAAGCTCACGCAGCTCAAACATCTCGAAGGTATACATCTCCTTCGACACAACATCGGTTGCAAAACCCACAGCCCGCGCAAACAGGCTCGTCTCCTCGAAAATCGGCGTGCGAATTTCCGCGAAGTTATACGACTCCATCACGCCGCGCGCCGTCTTCTCGAACCAGTTCCACAGGTCCGTCGCGGGAGGCAGGATGTCGCGCGTCCCCTTGATCGCGCGAAATTTGCGCCGCTCGTTTTCGGGTTTTGCCGCTTCGCCCACTTCTCTCCCTCGCTTGCTAACACTCAACGTTAACGCAAGACGTTGTCATTCCGAGGAGCAGTCGCTACGAGCCTGCCTACCGCAGGCAGGGAATCTGCTGTTTCTTCCCGCACACTAGACCACCAGCAGATTCCTCGCACCACTTCGATGAAACGCATCGAAGCGGACTCGGAATGACAAACTAAAATCACTTCACTGCTTCTTTGCTTCCGTGCTTCCTCGCCTCTTCGCGATACGTTTCCTTGTACTCGACGTAGCGCTGGGCGTAATCGTTGATGGAGCGCTGATCGTCGGGCGCGAGGGCGCGGCGCAACTTGCCGGGATGGCCCATGAACAGGCTGCCTGGCGGGACAAGCGCGCCTTCGGTGACCAGCGTCCCTGCCGCGACAATCGAGCCTGTGCCAATCCGCGCGCCATTCAAAATGATGGAGCCCATGCCGATCAGGCATCGCGACTCAATCGTACAGCCGTGCAAAATAACGCCGTGGCCAATGGTCACATTGTCGCCGAGGACCAGCGGATGCTCGTCGCGCATCACGTGCAGCACCGAGCCATCCTGCACATTCGTGCGTTCGCCGATGCGAATGTAATGAACGTCGCCGCGAATCACCACGCCGGGCCAGACGCTCGAATGCTCGCCGATTTGGACGTCGCCAATAACCACAGCCGCATCGTCAACGTAAGCCGTCTTCGCAATCTGCGGCGCGCGCCCGCGATAAGTCCGAATCAAATTGCGCTCCTGCTGGTAGTTAGAGGCGTTTTCAAGCGAACAGCGAAAGTAACACACGCATCCGAGGCTTGCAACGCACGCGAATCTGGTAGACTCAGCTTCCGATGGAACCTGTTTCAAGTCCTAAAGCCCGACTGCGCAGTTCTCTTCTAAAGGCAGCTCTCTGGGCTGCGAAGATCAGCTTGGGCTGCAATGTACTGCTAATGTTGATGGTGATGATGCTGGGCAGCCTTTTCTATTATAAACCAGTGAAACTACTCGACCGACTATTCGACCCCCTAATGCCTGGGTTCGCCTTATGGAATGCAATGTTCGGAGGGCCTTGGCACAGCATGACCTGGCTATTTTGGTCGCTCGCGCTGAATGTAATGGTTTATTTCGTTGTAGTATTCGCGGCCGCAGGAATCTTTATGTTGTGGAGGCGATGGCTGCATCCCACCGATACCGACTCCCACCTACTAACTCGATAGCAGGTCCGCGACGCACCCCTGTCACAGCGTATGCAGATAGGCAATCAATTCTCGAAGCTGGTCATCGCTGAGGCTGTTTCCTGCCGCAGGCATCATCCTGCGTCCGTTGACAATCGTCTGCGTGACGAACCGGTCGTTCGCGGGCAACCCGCTCGGCAGATATTTCTTTCTGAAAAGTTTATCCAGCCCCGGCC
>DASZCH010000029.1:0-12501 GCA_035943235.1 Candidatus Acidiferrales bacterium | reverse complement strand
ACTTTGTACTTGTCCGCCTGGCGCCACACCGGCTCCGACTGCGGCTGCACACCAGGCACCGAGTCGAACACGCAAACCGCACCGTCCAGCACGCGCAGCGAACGCTCTACTTCCACAGTGAAATCCACGTGGCCCGGCGTGTCGATAATATTGATGCGATAGTCGGTGCCGTGGCGCTTCCACGAAGCCGTGGTCGCGGCGGAAGTGATGGTGATGCCGCGCTCGCGCTCCTGCTCCATCCAGTCCATCGTGGCCGTGCCTTCATCCACGCTGCCCAGCTTGTACGTCACGCCTGTATAGAACAGGATGCGTTCGGTCGAAGTGGTCTTTCCTGCATCAATGTGCGCCATGATCCCGAGATTGCGCATGCGGTCGAGTTGGAATTGGCGTGCCATGAAATGTTTTGTTTACCAGCGATAATGGGCGAAGGCCTTATTGGCCTCGGCCATGCGGTGCACGTCCTCCTTCTTCTTCACTGCCCCACCCTTGCCGCTCGCCGCATCCATTAGCTCATCGGTGAGCTTGTCAGTCATGTTCTTGCCTGCGCGCTGCCGGGCATACAAAATCACCCAGTGAATCGCCAGCGATTGCCGCCGGAACTGATTCACCTCGACCGGCACTTGGTAGTTCGCGCCGCCCACGCGCCGCGACTTCACTTCGAGCAAAGGCTTCACGTTCTCGATGGCCTTCTTGAACACTGTCAACGCGTCGCCGCCTTCCGTCTTCTTCGCGACGTTCTCCATGGCGTTGTAGAAAATTGCCTGCGCCGTGGCGCGCTTGCCGTCGTACATCATGCTTGAGATAAACTTCTGTATCAGATCGCTTCCGTAGACGGCGTCTCCGGCGATCTTCCTGCGAGATACGAATCCCTTGCGTGGCATTCCGCGATTCTCCTACTTTTGTGCGGCTTTCGGCCGTTTCGCGCCGTATTTCGAGCGCGCTTGCTTGCGGTTCTCGACGCCGGCGGCATCGAGCGTCCCGCGAATCACGTGGTAACGAACTCCCGGCAAATCCTTCACGCGGCCGCCGCGCACCAGCACAATCGAGTGCTCCTGCAAATTGTGGCCGATGCCGGGAATATACGTTGTCACTTCAGCCGAATTCGTCAAACGCGCGCGAGCGACTTTGCGCAGAGCCGAGTTCGGCTTCTTCGGCGTTTGCGTATAGACTCTCACGCACACTCCGCGCTTCTCCGGGCAGCCCTCGAGTGCGGGCGACTTCGTCTTCGTCCGCAGCTTTTCGCGGCCCTGTCGTACCAGTTGCGCAAACGTCGGCACTCTTCTCCTCCGAACGTAACCCGAGTTTCGTTTTGCTGCCGAGCGTGCAAGGCTCAACAGACAGTGGTAGAACAGAAAGGGCCGGTTAAAACCCGAAGGAACCGGCTAAGGTGCTCCGCGCGGGCGTGCTCGTGAAGATCTCGAGAACACATCCACTTCTTAAAGCGAAGAGCTTCAAGTACGGCTTTGCGGGGCAGGCGCCCCATTTCGGCCGCTCTCCCTATCCCCATTCCTTCGTTCTATGTTCCGGGGCGGAAGAAAACCCTTTCAGCACAAACTACGAAAGCAATTCCACCTACAAACCCGCGAGTATATGGAAACAGACGTTAAGTGTCAACCCCTATATGGGGTTCTCCTCAAAGGGGAAAAGGCACCTCGAAATTTGATGCCTATTGCACGGCAATGGATTCGGATCGGGCGGAGACCTGCTGCCGCACGCCCTCCTGAACCACCGTCCGCAAACGGTACTTGCCAGGCGGAACGTCCAGCGACATTACGCCGCTGATGCCGCTTTTCGCGAAACGCGCGAAACTCCCCACTGGTCCCAGCCGCCCACAGCCACTGCTTACCCTGCAAATTTCTTTTGGAAACTCTGGCGCGGGCCATGCTTTACCAAAACGTAAAAGCTCACTAGACTGCGTGAAGCCCGAAATGAGAATCCGCCTGCATCACTTTTCCGCCGTATCACTGGCAGCAATTTTTGCAGGCATCCTCGCGTTTTTCTCCCCTGCGCCGCGCGCGCTGCATGCGCAAAAGGTCGCAACGCAAAGCCCTCCCGCAAGAACTCCCAGCGCAAAAGCCGCGGAGCCATTTGTCATCGAGCGCTACTCCACGAAAGTACGCTTCGAAACCGACGGCACAGGCGAGCGCCTGCAGGAAATGCGCGTTAAAGTGACGAATGACGCGGGCGTCAAACAACTACACACTCTCACTTTCGACTACAACTCCGCGCACGAAACGTTCGCGCTCGCCTATTTGCGTATTACGAAGCCCGACGGCAGCGTCACCGACTCAAATGCCGCCGCCATCGCCAAGATGCTCGACGATCAGCCGGCGCCCGCTGTAAAGGACGCTCCGAATTTCAAAGAAATCCGCGAAGTGCATGTCACCGTGCCTCCCCTTGCGGCTGGCGATACGTTGAGCTACGAAGCGGATACGAAAATCGTCAAGCCCGCCGCGCCGGGTGATTTCTGGTTTTCGCACGACTTTCTTTTCCGCACGCGGGCGAGCGATGAGGAGTTGCAGATTGATCTGCCTGCCGATCGCGCCATCCACTTGAAAACAGCCCCGCCATTTTCGCCCGTGGTGACTTCCAGCGGCGCGCGCAAAATCTATACATGGAAACGTACGGAGGCGCAGCTCTCTCCCGCAAAGTCTTCCGCGGACGAGGACGCGCAGGCAAACAACAAGTTTCCCGACGTCGTTTTGACAAGTTTTGCGAACTGGGAAGCGGCCGGCAAATGGCTCGCCGCGCTCGAATCCCCCGCCTCAAAACCAGCTCCCTCAATCGCAGCCAAAACGCAAGAGCTAACCGCAGGCAAGAAGACCGACGCCGAGAAAATCGAAGCTCTCTACGATTTTGTCGCGAAGCAGATTCGCACTGTCACCCTCCCATTCGAGCAGTTCGATTTTGCGCCCCGTGACGCCGCGACAACCCTCGCCAACGGCTATGGCGACGATCTCGACAAGTGCGCGCTGCTCGCGGCGATGGTGAACGCGGCTGGATTTCACACCGACCTGGCTCTCCTTTCTTCTTCCGCAGAGATCCTTCCGGATTTGCCGCCCTGGCCCGGCGCTCTGAGTCACGCCATTCTCGTCGTCACCGCCGGAAAAGACATTCTATGGATGGACCCTTCCTCCGATGTTCTTCCGTTTCGCATGTTGGTCCCTAATCTGCGCGGCAAGCAGGCCCTCGTTGCTTCTTCAGCCGTGGCGCCCCATTTTGCCGAAACGCCGCGCACCCTGCCCTTCCAATCCGCGCAGACAGTCGCAATCACCGGGCGAGTGAGTTCGCTCGGTAAATTGGTCGCGCGTGTCAGCTATGTCCTGCGGGGCGACAACGAAGTGGCCTTGCGCATGGCGTTTCACCGCACGCCGGAAGCGCAGTGGAAACAGGTGGCGCAAACGATGGCCGCGCTCGATGGCTTCCGGGGCGATGTGACCGCCGCGGAGCCGAGCGATCCCACAGCCACGCGCGATTCGTTCACGCTTGATTTCACTCTAGTCGACGGAAATTTCCTGGACTGGTCACAGGCGAAATCCCTGCTCGCCCTTCCCTTGCCCACTTTTGGCATGCCCGACGCCCCGGAAAATTCTTCGCACCCGATTGAACTCGGAAATCCGCTGGACGTAACGGCAAAGCTCACGTTAACTCTTCCCGTGAACGACTCTCCGCAAATGCCGGTGGGCGCGGGAGTGACGCGCGACTATGCGACTTACAAATCGAGCTATTCCCAGCAGGAGCACCGCATCACCGCTGAGCGCACCTTGCGCTTCCTCGAACGCGAGGTCCCGCCTTCGCGGCGCGCGGATTATCTCGCGTTCACGCAGGCAGTCGAACGGGACGAGAGCCAGGGAGTGGCGGTCACGAATATCATTCCAGGGGTCCCGGATGACGCCACGTCCGGCGAGCTGATGGAAGCGGGCGCCGCGTCTCTCAAGAACGGAAACAACGCGAAGGCAATGCAGCTATTCGAAGCCGCAATACAAATCAATCCGAAACAGAAGGACGTGTGGCGCGCCGTGGGGCTCGCGCAGCTTGGTCTAGGAAAATATGAGGAAGCGGCAGCCGCATTTCGCAAGCAGCTCGCTGCGAATCCCACGGACGAGACCGCGAACAACCTGCTCGGCGTCGCGCTTTATGACCAAAAGAAATATGACGATGCCGCCGCGTCGTTCAAGAAGCAGATTGCCCTTAAACCCCTCGATCCCAACGCCTATGCCTATTTAGGCGCGGTTTACATTGACCAGGCACATTTCGACGCGGCGCTCGCGGAACTCGAAAAGGCCGTCGTTCTCGATCCGGACAATCCCGTGGTTAGACTTCGCCTCGGCCAGGCATATCTCGGCGTCGGGAAAACGCAACCGGCGCTGGACGCCTTCGACAAGGCTGCCGCCCTCTCGCATTCGCCGCTGATATGGAACCAGATCGCCTACGGCCTGGCGGAACACGGTGTCGCGCTCGATCGCGCCGAACACTACGCCACCTTGGCCGTCCAATCGACGGAAGCTGCCTTGGGCAATGTCGATCTCCACCACCTGACGAATGACGCGGTCGGCGGCACTGCAGCCCTTCCCTCCTTCTGGGACACACTCGGCTGGGTGCATTTTCAGCAGAAGCGCATGAAAGACGCCGAATCCCTGATTGCCTCGGCGTGGCTGCTCGATCAAAAGGGTGATGAGGGCTATCATCTCGCGCGAATTTATGAAAATCGCGGCGACAAGGCCCTTGCGATTCGCACCTACACTCTCGCACTGGCCGCCGGCGGCGCGACTGGCGATACACAGGCACGGCTCGCGAAATTGCTTGGCGGCGAAGCCGGAATTGACGCGCGCGTGAAGCGCTCGACCGCTGAACTGCTCCACATGCGCACGGTGCCAGTGGGAAAAGCCGGCGCCTCCAATGGCAAGGCGACTTTTCTTGTCCTGGTGGAGTCCACGCCGGCCGGCCCGAAAGCACGCGAAGCAAGATTTCTCGGCGGAGATGAAAAACTCTCGGCGATGACTGAACAACTGCGCGCTGCAAAGTTCCCTGCGATTTTGCCGGCCGAATCGAAGGCTCGAATCGTTTTGCGTGGCGTCCTCGACTGTCCGGCAAAAGCGGCGTCGTGCACTTTCGTCTTTGACCGTCCTCGCGATCTGCTCGCGCCGCACTAAGTCATGGCTCAGGAGATCCTATGCAAAGAATGACGCAGCAAATCGCAATGGCATGCGTTGCGTTGTTGGCTTGCGGCACGCTGTGCGGCCAAACGCCAAAGAGCAAGCCGGCCGGCACACTGGCGCAACGAATCGAGCTGGTGATGAACCGCCCCGAATTCGCGCACGCGTTATTCGGCGTTGAAGTGTATTCCCTCGACTCGGACAAAATTCTCTACGAACACAATCGCGGGAAACTCTTCGTTCCGGGCTCGACGACCAAGACCGTTACAGAAGGCACGGCGCTCGAATTGCTCGGCGCCGATTACCGCTTTCATACGAAAGTTTACCGGACTGGCGAGGTGGCAAGCGACGGGACACTCACCGGCGACGTCATCCTTGTCGCCAGCGGCGATCCGAATCTCTCCGGGCGAATTCAGCCCGACGGCACGCTGGCGTTCCAGAATTCCGATCACTCTTACGCTGCGGACATGCTCGACGCCCGCGTTGTGCCGGGAAATCCGCTCGGAGTTATGGACGAACTCGCAAAACAAATCGCGTCGCGGGGCATCCACAAAATCCGCGGCCGCGTAATTGTGGACGTCAGCCTGTTCCCCGAAGGCACGCACGAAGCCGGAACGGGCGTCGTAGTGTCGCCGGTCGCCGTCAACGACAACGTGCTCGATGTAACCATAACGCCGGGCGCGCACGCCGGTGACGCCGCGACGATTCAGGTGTCGCCCGAAACTTCCTACGCGCACATTGTGAATCGCGTGACCACAGGCAAGTCAGATTCTGAACGGCAAGTCGATTGGAGCAACGACGACATGGCCTCCGATGGCACACACACAGTCGTGCTCCAAGGCAGCGTGCCCGCTGGCAAGCCCGCGTCGTTGTTGCCCTATGCCGTGCCCAGTCCTAGCCGTTTCGCCGGAGTCACGCTGACCGAAGCGCTGGAGAAAGCAGGCGTCAGCGTCGAAAGCGTCGCAAATGAATCCGCGCCGGATTTTCAAGCCCTCGCGAAATCCTACGTTCCCGGAAATCTCGTCGCCGAACACATTTCGCCGCCGCTTTCGGAGGAAATCAAAGTCACCCTGAAGGTCAGCCAGAATTTGCACGCGACGATGACGCCTTACATTCTGGGCGCGGTCCTCGCGCACCGTCACGCCGACGCGGACCAGGCCGGACTCGATCTCGAACACGGCTTCCTCGAAAAGGCTGGCCTCGATTTGACCCAGGCGTCGCAAGCCGAAGGCGCCGGCGGTCCCGGAGCATTTTTTACGCCGGACTTCATGGTGCATTACCTCGCGTACCTGTCGCGGCAGAAGAATTTCAACGTGTTCTATCGCGCGCTGCCGGTTCTGGGACGCGACGGCACTTTGTACAATTTGCTCACCGATTCTCCCGCAGCGGGGCACGTTCACGCAAAAACGGGAACGTTCGCGGAATATGACGCGCTGAACCACACTCTGATGGTCACAGGGAAAGGTCTCGTCGGGTACGTCGACACCGCCGACGGGCGCCATCTGATTGTCGCGGCTTACGTGAACAACGTCAGCATCCCGCCGAATTTCGAGGCAGCCGAAAAAGTTGGCAACGCCCTCGCGGAAATTGCCGCCGCAGCCCACGACGCTCCGTCGGAGCCGCCTCGCTGAGAGCAGTGTGCTAAGATTGACGCTTCCGATCCACAGAAGGAACCGCGCCGAAACATGCCGAAAGTGGGATTTATCAGCTTGGGATGCCAAAGAACCTCGTCGATAGCCAGTGGTTTCCGGGATGGATTTTTCGATACTATGCATTTAGTAGACTCGATAAATGGAGGGCCTGACATTAGTGCGCATAGTGATCCCTTTGGTCCGCTCAATCCTTTGCATTATATAGTGCAGATTCCGTTGGGAGCGCTGAACTCAAATGGCCAATCGTGGACTGGAACTTGTAGTCCCATTGGGGGGTGTTCTTTCCCATGAGCTTCTATTCCAGCCGTAATTCCGGGCAGAGATACTTCATGGGACTGCTCATGATTTGCACGTTCGCCGGACTTTTGTTCGCGCAACCACGCCCGGATGAAGTGACCCACACGATAGCGGTCTGCGTGATTAACTCGACCAATGCAAAACCCCTTAAGAACGTCTCGGTTGCTCTTCACAGTGAGGCGGGACCATTTCTCAAGAATAGTGCAGGGAAGTTCATAGTTGGAGTGACAAACAAGGTCGGTGAGGTTACCCTGCTACTTCCGTCTCCACTCCCCGAAAAGATAAGAATATCGTGCGCGGGTGGTGAGACGTGCCAGCTTGGGCAGTGCTCGTCATCAGAGACTTTCAGAACGGCAGAGGTTCTCAAGACTGGTATGGTCGCAGAGAATAAATGCACTGCACCGAAGCGCGAATATGGCGCCTCTCCGAAACCTGGTGAGCTTGTCATCTTCGTGAAGCCTTATACCCGGTGGCAATGCGCGATGCAGGAAATTCCTTGAAACCCTCATGTGTTTCTATGTCAGCTGCAAGTCCGGCCAAAGATACTTCATGGCGCTACTCACGGTTTGGGCGTTCGCTGGACTGTTGTTAGCGCAAACACACCCGGATGAAAGGATCCGGATAGAGATTTGCGTCATTAACTCAAAGAATGGAAAACCACTCAAGAATGTCTTGGTTGTTCTGCATGGAATAGCAGGCCAAGCTCTCAAAGATGAACATGGAAAATTTGTGAACGGAACCACCAACAAACTCGGCGAAGTTACACTACAACTGCCCTCTTCCCCGCCGGAGAAATTGGGGCTCTTCTACGCTGGGGGCCGGACGTGCCAGCTTGTGCAGTGCTCATCCTCACAAACTTACGGAGTTGCAGAAATTCTCAAGACCGGCACCATTGCAGCTAACACATGCTCATCCTCGCTTAAGCGTCGGTACAAAATGGTTCCGAAGCCCGGCGAGCTCATCATCTTTGCGGAACCCTATAGCAAGTGGCAATGTGCGGCACAAGAAATTCCGTGAAGCAGTCTGTTCCGCCGCCTTCATTCGAGTTGGCTGCCGCCTGACGGAGGAAGCGTGGCAAGCGGCGGTGCTTCGTCGTATTACCGGCATGCCGATTGGCTGCGGAGTTCGCGGTTCTCTTCGACGCCCATGCGGGCTATGTACAACGATCTGGCGTTTGCGCCTTTCGGTGAGCAATGCGCGCAGGCGGGCAGCACCGGCGTCACGGACACCTCATTCGCCTAAACCGGCACGCTAACAGCAGTGTGCTAAGATTGACGTTTCCGCTCCACGGAAGGAACCGCACCGAGACAATGCCGAAAGTGGGATTTGTCAGCCTGGGCTGCCCGAAGAACCTCGTCGATAGCGAGGTGATGATGGGCATTCTCGCGCGTTCAGGTTACGAAATCACGCCGCGCGCGGATGACGCGGACGTCCTCGTCGTCAACACATGCAGCTTCATCGAGCCGGCGCGAAAGGAATCCGTGGACGCGATTCTCGAAATGGCCGAGCACAAAAAATTCGGCCGCGCGCAAAAATTAATCGTCGCCGGATGCCTCGTCGAACGTTTTCGCAACGAAATTCGCGAGCGGATTCCCGAAGTCGACGCGGTAATCGGCACAGGCGAAGTCGAAAAGATATTGCAGGCATGCCAAGGCGATTTGCAAAATTCATCCGAGGAATCGCCCACGTTCCTCTACCACGATTTGACGCCGCGAATCCTGGCCACCGCGCGCCACACCGGGTACATCAAGATCAACGAAGGATGCGATCATCCGTGCGCGTTCTGCATCATCCCGCAATTGCGCGGACGTTTTCGCAGCCGCCGCTTCGAATCCGTCGTGCGCGAAGCAACCAATCTGGCCGCAGCCGGAGTGCGCGAAATCAACTTGATCGGCCAGGACACCACTTTCTACGGCGAAGACTTGGGCATGCGCGACGGCCTGCCGCTGCTCCTCGCGCGTCTCGCGCAGATTGAAGAACTACGTTGGGTTCGCTTCCTTTATTGCTATCCCAACCGCATCACCACCAAGCTCCTCGAAACCATCGCGCAGCACGACCGCCTGGTCAAGTATCTCGACATTCCCCTGCAACACGCGAGCCGCAACGTTCTCGCGCGAATGAAGCGCGGTTCGCACGCGGACGCGTTTCTCAAAATGCTCGAACGCATTCGCAGCACCATTCCAGATGTATCGCTGCGCACATCGTTCATCGTCGGCTTCCCCGGCGAAACCGAAGACGACTTTCGCGTGCTCTGCGATTTCGTGCGCGCGGCGCAATTCGACTGGATGGGCGTGTTCGCGTATTCGGATGAAGAAACAGCGAAAAGTTTCGCCTGCGACGGCAAAGTCGACGCGGAAACGATTGCGCGGCGCCGCGATACGCTAATGGCCATTCAACAGAAAATCTCGCGGCGGAATTTGCGCGCAAAAGTCGGCAAGACTTTCACGGCGATGCTCGAAGGCCCTTCGAAAGATACAGAACTCGTCTGGGAAGCTCGTCTCGAAGGCATGGCGCCGGAAATCGACGGAAAAGTTTACGTCACTGAAATAGTTGGCGTGACGGAAGCAGCGCAACTGCCGCCGGCGGGAACCATGGCTCGCGTCGAAATCACTGAAGCCCGCGATTACGATTTGATCGCCCGCGCGGTAGAAATTATTTCGACTGACACTGTAATTCCGCAAGACGCGCAGGTTCCCGCGCAACCATTTCCCATCCTCGCATAGAGTTTTCCAAGCGCCCGAGTGTGACGCCGACTTTACAACGCCCATCGGCTGCGTGTTAGTCTAGTCGCGACACCCATGCAATGGCATTGCCCCATTTGCCGGAAGCCAACCGATTCGACGAAGGACAGCGACTTCCCTTTTTGCAGCGAACGCTGCCGCTTAACGGACCTCGGCAACTGGGCCAGCGAGAAATACAAAGTGTCCGAGTCGGCCACGGACGAATCGTTGTCCGAATCGCACGAGACATCTTCCCGCCAAACAACTTCGCACGAAGCGCCGCAACGCGATGAACACGAAAACTGACCCTGCTCCCGACGCCGAGCCTCCGCGAAAACCGCGCCTCTCTTTATTTTTCGCGACAGCCGCCGGCGCGGGCTACCTCCCCAAAGCCCCCGGAACCTGGGGCTCCCTCATCGGCATCGCAATTTACTGCCTCATCGTTCGCTGGTGGTTTAGGGGTGGCGTTGGTCTGGCAGTCTGGCGAGTCGATCAGAGAAAGTTGCAGATGTTGTTGGACAGTAGAGCAGCTGCCGACGCGCTCTTGTTCTCCTTGCCGATCGCCGTCTGCATCCTCGTCGCGCTTCTCGGAGTCGTCGCATCGCGGCGCGTGGCAAGTTATGCGAAGAAGAAGGACCCTCAGTTCGTTGTGATCGACGAAGTATCGGGTGTAATCGTCACACTGTTACTGGGGCTGAGCGTTGCCTGGTACCCCTCGTCCACCGTTCACAATCCCGATTTTGTTGGATACGCATTGCTTTTTTATTTGAGGCTGCTCAACTGGAAATATTTGTTGCTGGGTTTTATACTTTTTCGCGTCTTCGATATTTGGAAGCCTTTTCCCGCGCGCCAGGCCGAATCACTGCCGGGTGGCTGGGGCATCATGGCGGACGATTGGATCGCCGCCGTCTACGCGGCGCTGGGAATTTGGATTGCCAGGGGTTTGGGCCTATAAAGGTACGGAGGATTCACGGTTGAAAACGAACGGCATCCCGAAAATCGAGCGCGTGCACCCTCCGGCGGCAATTCCGGGCGGCGAAGTCACCATCCACGGCGCCGGCTTTGCGAATCAAAATCTCGCGCGTCCTGGGGTGCGTTTCGGCAACACCGAGGGCAGCGTTGTGATGGCGTCCGAGAACTTCCTGGTCGCGCGCGTGCCCGATGGCGCGGAAGGCGGCTCCGTGCGCGTCCATGCGGGGCACACTGAAAGCCAGCCGTTCCCCATTTCCATTGGCGCGCTCGTCGCCGACAATTTGAATCCCGTCGCAAATCCGGCGATCGACCGCGAAGGCAACACGTATGTGACGTTCAGCGGCCAGCGCGGCCAAAAAGTTCCTGTGTCGCTCTACAAAATCACGCCAAATCGCACCGTGAAGCCCTACGTCACGCAACTTATGAACCCCACCGGCCTGGCCATTGACCAAGACGGCGTGCTTTTCGTTTCCTGTCGCAACGACGGCACAATTTACCGCGTCACGCCCGACGGACGAACCGAGCAGTGGCTCGAAGGCATGGGTATCGCCACCGGAATCGCATTCGACCGCTTGGGAAATCTTTATGTCGGCGACCGCAGCGGGACGATTTTCAAAATCGGCGCCAACCGCGAAATTTTCGTCTTCGCCACGCTTGAGCCTTCCATGTCCGCGTACCATCTGGCGTTCCATCCCAGCGGTGATTTGTACGTGACCGGGCCCACCACGTCCAGCTTCGACCGCGTTTACAAAATCACTCCCGCGGGCGAAGTCGAGGTTTTTTATCGCGGGCTAGGCAGGCCGCAAGGACTCGCGTTTGATCGCGCGGGAAATTTATACGTCGCTGCGCGCCTCGCGGGCAAATGCGGAATCGTGCGCATCGCCCCGGATGGTCGTGCGGAGATCGCGCTCAGCGGCAACAACATTGTCGGTCTGGTGCTCGAGCCGTCGCGCCGCGCGCTGGTCGCCACAATCAATTCGCTCTACACAGTCGATTGGAACGTGGAAGGTCTTTTGCTGAATAATTAGGCGCTCTCCTGATTTTGACGGAGTGCAACATCGACGCTTTGTCTTCTTCCCCAACCGCCGCATTTTCCTCTTTCCGAAATAAGCCGACTTGTCCCTTGCAGGTTGCGCTGCGCATCGGGTACAACATTTGCGATGGATGCAGAGATCATTGCTGTCGGTTCCGAGCTTCTCACACCGTATCGCCTCGACACGAATTCCCTCTTCCTCACCGCCGAGTTGAATCGCCTCGGCTTTCACGTGCGCCGCAAACACGTAGTCGGCGACCACGACGACGATTTACGCGATGTTTTCATCCACGCACTCGAACGCGTCGATGTGGTTGTGTCCTGCGGCGGCCTCGGACCAACCGAAGACGACCGCACACGCGAAATTGTCGCCGACGCGCTCGGGCGTAAACTACAGCGCAACGATGAAATCCTGCGAAGCATTCGGGAGCGCTTCCGAAAATTCGGCCGTACCATGCCCGAAGTAAACATCCGCCAGGCCATGGTTCCGGAAGGAGCTGACCCGCTTGCAAACACCATGGGAACCGCGCCAGGTTTGTGGCTGGAATTGCACGGCAAAGTCGTGGTTTTGCTGCCCGGACCTCCCAGCGAATTGCAGCCAATGTTCAGCAGAGAAGTAAAGCCCAGACTATCGCGACGTGGCGCGAATTTGCGCCTTTACACTCGCGATT
>DASZCH010000028.1:0-6747 GCA_035943235.1 Candidatus Acidiferrales bacterium | reverse complement strand
GTCCCGGAGAGATCCAGCTGGCAAACGCCTCTATCCAGCGAGGTTGCGGCACCGCACCGTTTTCGAAAAAATAGTCGTGAAAGCCAAGAACGCAGCAGTTCGCGAATTGCCCCTGATTGTTGATCGAGAACAGGAATGTGTTCGGGTACAACTCCATATTGAAGGCGTCCGTGGTGTTGTTCCCATCGATGATGTCGTTGACCACCTGATTATCGAAAATGCTGTTGAAGAAGAGATCCAACAATTCGACAAAGGTGCTGCCGTCTGGGGCGGTTCCGAAAAAGTAGTTCTGGACTTGCTTGATCGAGCCATCCGGGAACCGGACATTCACAAACTGGGGCACCGTAACTGTGACGCGGTTAACGACGGATGGATCAAGCTGTGTGTGCCAGTCTGATTTCATTGTATTGAAGAATTCGGCGCGTTGGATCGCGTCGGTAAACTGCGAGCGCCCGTCCCCGTAAGGCGCATCCTGAAATACCGGCGAATCCAGGGTGATGCTCTCAAAAGGATTATAAGAAACTATGCGGTTGACGGAGCCATCGGCATTCAGCAACCGAAGCGATACGGTCGTAATCTTTGCGGGGATTTCCGTTTTTCCGCCGAGCAAGGGATCGTTTCCGATCATGCTATACGGGAAAAGCTGTCCCAAGTTCGGGCCGCCGGTGGCTGCAAATGCGCCTTCAAACGTTACGATCGTGTCCAACCCGAAAAGGTTTCCGTTTCCCATTACCGCGGAGTTGGCGTTCGCTGCGCTATTAGGGTTTGCCGCGTTATGCGTGGCATTGCTGGAGATGCTGGCGCCGTTCTCGTCGAACGCAACCTGGCCTCTCGAAGTTGCCGCGCCGGCGGGATAGACCAGAACGGGCGAAGAGCTAAGCGTACGGATCGAATTCATAGGCACGGGCGGCATTCTCACGTAGCTGGGTGCCGCAGCTTGCGGGGCGCGGGTTTGTGCGCGGAGGCATGGGGCGGCACAAAATATACATGTAGCCATCGCAAAGACACAGGTAAGTCGGACGCACATCTTCATTGGATTCTCCTTCTGGACGTTCTTTCGGCGACAAACGCTGGCAGCACGATACTCTGAATCCAAAAGAATACAAGAGGCAGCCGATTACGTTTGGAGAAACGTCCCCATGGACTGGGGCGCTCGAGTATGGAATTGTGTCGCTGGCGCTGCGAGAACGTAATTCCTGGTGTTCAAACGCGCAGCCCATTCAGCAATTCGAACACTGCGGCAACGATTTCGCGGATCTGTACCGGCCTGGAGAGAGTTTTCGCCGCAGAAGGAACGTAAGGCGTCGACGTGCGAGAGGCGATCACTACGGCCGGGACGCGGGCGATCAGTGTTTGAATGGCAGGGTCGGAGGCGGCCTTCGAATTTGCGTCTAGAACCACTACAGCGGGCAGTTGTCCCGCCGCAACGGCGCTGCCGGCATCCGCGCCCGTTTCCATCCCCAGCGCATCAATGCCGCGTTCGCGCAACTCGGCGCGAACTCCGGCGCGGAGCGTCCAGTCTTCGGCGATCACGTATACGACTGGCATCTCCTGAGTTGAGTATAGCATCCCCGCTAATGGCGCTTTATCGCCGTCGAATGTGACGGCGTAGCAAGCGATGGAGCCGTCTGTTACAATTCGGCGAATTCTGGGGGATTCCACTATTGGTGTCAGAACGAGCACCTGGCCGGCGAAGACGATGGGTCGGATGGTTGATCGGCGTTATCGTAGTGGTGGCTCTTGTTTTGGTGCTCGCCAACCGTGATCAGGCTCCCGAAGTTCAGGTTGCGCAAGTAAGGCGCGAGAATCTCTCCGCATCGATCGCCAGCAACGGAAAAGTAGAGCCGATACAGCCTTCGGTTGCGCGCGCGCAGTTCGTGACCTTCGTTGACAACGTGCGGGCCACGGAAGGACAGACAGTTCACAAGGGTGAGGTAATCCTGGTGTTGAATGCGGACGATGCGAAGGCGCAGCTCGCCAACACGCGCGCCGAGCTGCTTGTGGCCCAGGAGCAGCTACGCTCCGCACGCGCGGGCGGCCCGGCGGACCAGCTTGCGCAGATCAATGGCGACTTGCGGAAAGCGCAAATTAACTTGGCCGGTTTGCAGAAAACACAAAATGCACTGAAGCAGCTTGTTGCCGAGAAGGCCGCGACGCAGGACGAGCTGGATCAGAACGCCAGTAAAGTGGCCCAAGCGCAAGCCACCGTGGCAACGCTTGAACAGCAAAAAGCCGCCCTGGCGGCGCAAGCAAACGTCAGCGCGCAAAGCGCCGGGCTGAGCATTCAGCGCGACCGCGACCTGATCGCCACGCTCATGCATGATGTGAACTCCGCGACCGTAGTGGCGCCGCTGAATGGGACCTTGTATTCGTTGCCCGTGCATTCGGGCGATTACGTTCAAGTAGGCCAGGTGCTCGCCCAAATGGCTGACCTCCACTTCGTCCGCGTGCGCGCGTTTGTCGACGAGCCAGATTTGGGAGTGCTCGCGCCAAACCAGCCGGTGGACATTACGTGGGATGCGCTTCCTGGGCGTGTCTGGACCGGCCGGACCGAGACCGTGCCAAAACAGGTGACAACTTTGCAATTGCGCAGTGTTGGCGAGGTGCTTTGCTCGGTTGCGAATAACAATCTGGAACTGATCCCGAATATTAACGTGGACGTGAAGATCGAAGTCAGCCGCCGGCAGAACACACTGGTAGTTCCGCGCGGGGCTGTGCACACGGACGGCTCAAAACATTACGTGCTGGTTGTTGACGACAACACATTGCACCGGCGCGATGTGGACGTGGGGATTGCGAATCCGACGGAATTCGAAGTGATCTCAGGTTTGAAGGATGGCGAGCGCGTGGCGCTTTCTGGCGACATTACGCTGCGTGACGGCATGAATGTGCATCCAGCGGAGGTAAAACGGTAATGAAGCGGCTCCTTGCGTCAATGGCAGTGTCCGTCGCGTTGTTCTTCACCACGGCGCATGCGGCCCAGGCGGACGACCTCGGCGTCATCGAGGGCCAGTTCGAGGCTGGCAATTACAACGCGGCAATGAACACGCTGCGCGCCTTGATTTCGCAGAATCCGGCTAACGCGGCCGCGCATTACTGGCTGGGGCGCTGCTACGTCGAAGTGCGCGATTACGATAATGCAGTCGCCGAGATGGAAAAGGCCACGCAATTTTCCCCCAGCTCTTCCGTGTACCATGAATGGCTGGGCCGCGCGTACGGCGGAAAGGCGAATCGCGATCGCAGTTTCTTGCTGGCGCGCCGCGTGAAGAAGGAATTTCTCGCAGCCGTGCAACTCGATTCTTCGAATATTGAGGCTCGCCGCGACCTGGAGGAGTATCTACTAGACGCTCCGTGGATTGTCGGCGGCAGCAATGAAGACGCGCTTACGCAAGTGAACGAAATCACCAAACTCGATCCGCTCATCGGGCATCTCGCCCGCGCTGATTACCTCAATCACGTAGGCAAAGGCGATCAAGCCATCGCCGAATACAACTCGGCCGTCGAGATGAAACCGCAGAAGGTCGGGCCGTATCTGGAAATCGCCGATTACTATGCCAGCAAAAATAACGGCGCGGAAGTTGACAGACTGGCTGATGCAGCCGCACAGGTCAACGGAAAAGACCCGCGTTTGCCCTTCTATCGCGGGGAGGCGCGTGTATTGAGCGGCACGGATTTGACAGTTGCGGAAGAAGATTTGAAGTCGTATCTTGCCAGTTCGCCCGAGCACAGCGACTGGCCATCGCACTCGGCCGCACGCTATTGGCTGGGCCGCCTCTATGAAAGGGAAGGCAACAAGATGGAGGCCGCGGAACAGTATCGCGCGGCGTTGCAGCTTGATCCTCGGCGAAAAGACGCGCGCAAGCAACTTGATGCCCTGGAAAAATCAATCCATTGAACCGGCTGTGAACTAAACGTCTCGAATCTTAGGGAGCGTCCCCATGAAAGGTGTGGTTCTAGCGGGCGGGACCGGGTCGCGCCTGTTTCCGCTGACGCGTGTGACAAATAAGCACCTCCTGCCTATTTACGAGAAGCCCATGATTTTTTATCCGTTGCAGACCCTGGCGGACGCGGGCATTCGCGACATCCTGCTTGTCACGGGCGGGCATAGCGCTGGAGATTTCCTGCGGCTGCTTGGCAATGGAAAAGACTTCAACCTCCGCCATCTTTCCTACGCGTATCAGGAGGGCGAAGGCGGCATCGCGGATGCTTTGCGGCTGGCGGAGCATTTCGCCGACGGGCATTCGATTTGCGTCGCTCTCGGCGATAATATCCTCGAGATGAACATCACTCGAGGTTGCCAGGAATTCGAGCGGACTGGCCGTGGCGCGCATATTTTTTTGAAGCAAGTGCCGCATCCAGAAAGGTTCGGCGTGCCGGTGTTCGAGGGCGACCGCATCGTGCGAATCGAGGAGAAACCGAAGCAACCGAAGTCGAATTTCGCGGTAACCGGCTTTTATATTTACGACGCCACGGTTTTCGAGAAAATCCGCACGCTCAAGCCGTCGGGCCGCGGTGAATTGGAAATTACGGACTTGAATAACAATTATCTTGCAGAGGGGGCCCTCAGGCACAGCGTTCTCGACGGTTGGTGGACGGACGCGGGCACGTTCGAGTCTCTGCTGCTGGCGAATAATTTGGTGGCAAAGGGCGGAGCAAATAAAAAAGTCGACGGGCACGAGCCCGCGCCCAAAACCCAAAACGCGAGCCGCGAATGAACGTCGCTTGCGCGATTACTGGTTTCTGCCGAGCGCACGACCGCGCTATGCGCGACTTGCCATGAGCTGTGGACTCATCACGGACGGAAGTTCTGCGCCCGGTAGAACATCGGGAAGCAAACAATGAAGCTTCTGGTCACGGGCGGCGCCGGCTTTATCGGCTCAAATTTCATCCGCTATTTTCTCTACGCGCATCCCAACGTTGAAATCGTAAACTTCGATAAGCTCACATATGCCGGAAATCTCCAAAATCTCGCCGATATTGATTCGCGGCCAAATTATCGGTTCGTGCGCGGCGATATTTGTGATGCCGATGCCGTAGATCGTGTGTGTGAGGAACCGTTCGATGCCATCGCGCATTTTGCGGCCGAAAGCCATGTGGACCGCAGTATTGCCGCGGCGCGCGACTTTGTCAGCACGAATGTCGAAGGCACGATGGTTATGCTCGAAGCCGCTCGCAAGCGCAAAATTCCTCGCTTCCTGCACGTCAGCACCGATGAAGTTTACGGCAGCATGGCTCCGAAAGAATCGGCGACGGAACAGTCGCAACTCGCTCCGAACAGTCCGTACGCCGCGAGCAAGGCCGGGTCTGATTTACTGGTGCGGAGTTATGTGCAGACGCACAAATTTCCCGCCGTCATCACACGATGCACGAATAATTACGGTCCGTATCAGTTTCCCGAAAAACTGATTCCGCTGATGATTTCGAATGCCATCGAAGGTAAAAAGCTGCCTGTTTATGGCGATGGATTGAACGAACGCGATTGGATTTTCGTTGAAGATCATTGCCGCGCGCTCGACGCCGTGCTGGACAAAGGCCGCGTCGGCGAAATTTACAATATCGGCTCTGGCCGGCCTGTACCGAATATTGGGATCGTCCGCAGCTTGCTGAAATTGCTGAACGCGCCCGACGGGCTGATCGAATTCGTGCAGGATCGTCCGGGACACGACCGGCGTTACGCGCTCGACGATTCTAAAATCCGGCGCGAACTCGGCTGGGAATCGAAAGTGGAACTCGACGTGGGCCTGAAGCACACGGTTGATTGGTATCGCACGCATTCTGACTGGATGCGGGAAACCAAAAGCGGCGAGTATCAGGCCTACTACGACAAATTCTACGTGAAGCGGCGAGCCACGCTCGCCCAACTCTAAATCTCCTTGAAAATATTTCTCACTGGCAAACAGGGAATGCTTGCACGTGCTTTGGCGGAGGCGCTCGCGCCGCGCCATGAAATTATTGGCGCGAGCCACAGCGAAGCTGATGTCACCGACCGTCTAGCGATTGCGCGCGCGATTGAAAGGGCCCAGCCGGACGCCGTAGTGAACGCAGCCGCATTCACGGATGTGGACGCCTGTGAAAGCCAGCCTGAACTCGCGTTTCGCGCGAACGCCGAAGGCCCGCGGAACGTCGCTCTCGCCTGCAAACAATTCGGCATTCCGATGATGCATATCAGCACCGACTACGTCTTCGACGGCGAAAAAAAGGAGCCATACGTGGAAGAAGACGAGGCGAAACCTTTAAGCGTGTATGGCCGCAGTAAACTCGAAGGCGAAAGAGAAGTGCTGAAAAAGTTGGAGCGCTCGTGGATTGTGCGCGTGTGCAGCGTGTTCGGACCTTATCGCAGGAATTTCGTGTCGCTGGTGGTCGACCTGGGGCGCAAAGGCCAGCCGTTGCAGATCGTCAAAGACCAATGGTTCGCGCCAACGTACACTTTTGACGCAGCGCTCGGCATCGAACGAATTCTGGCGCACGGTTCGCGTGGAATTTACCATCTGACGAATCAAGGATTCACATCGCGAATCGATTACACGCGGGAGATTTTGCGTCAAGCAGGCTTCGCGAACGTTCGGGTGAATCCAATCACCAGCGAAGAGGCGAAACGCCCTGCGCTGCGTCCGAAAAATTCGCAACTGGAAAATGCTCGGCTCAGGCGCGAAGGACTCGCGCTGCTGCCGCAGTGGCAGGATGCCGTGCAACGCTATCTGGTTCAATTGCAGGTCAATTCGTAGGCAGGTTCGTGCTTGTCGGCGT
>DASZCH010000027.1:0-4356 GCA_035943235.1 Candidatus Acidiferrales bacterium | reverse complement strand
CTTCCAACCCTTTCCCCAGATGACAAATGGCTGGCCTATGTATCGAGGGAGTCCGGGCGCCCGGAAATCTACATCGTGCCGTTTCTGCACGGAAGCGGCAGGCAGGAGGTCTCAACCGCTGGTGGGTTTTGGCCGCGGTGGCGAAGAGATGGACGCGAGCTTTTCTATGTGTCGCTGGACCGTAAGCTGATGTCTGTGGAGATTGCGGAGCAGGGTTCCCACCTTATTGTGGGCAAAGTACAAGAGCTGTTTCAAGCTGAACTACCTTCTTCCGGCGGTAGAGTTTTTGACGTTGCTCCGGATGGGAAAGAATTCATCACGCTCGGCATGGACGCGCAGCAGGCCGAGACTCGGCTGACGCTGGTGACGAATTGGCCGGCGCTGCTGAAACAACAGTGATGCTGACGACTCGTAGCAAACTCGGGCCGTACGAGATCGTCGCGCCGCTTGGCGCGGGCGGCTTGGGTGAAGTTGAGCCTATTTGCGGGCGTGAGCGGAGCGGGAGCCTGCAGGCTTGTCCTGAGCGTAGCCGAAGGGCGAAATCCCGAGCGGATTTAGCGAGGGATCTGCTTTGTTAGTCGCGGGGACTAAATTCGGAGCGTACGAAATTCTGGGACCGCTCGGCGCGGGCGGCATGGGAGAGGTGTACCGCGCGCGGGACACACGGCTCGGGCGCGATGTGGCCATCAAGATTCTGCCGCAGCATTTAAGCGAAGATCCCAGCGCGACGCAGCGCTTCGAACGCGAAGCACGCGCGGTTTCTTCGCTGAATCATCCGCATATCTGCACGCTCTACGATGTGGGCCATCAGGATGGCACGGATTTTCTGGTCATGGAATATGTGGAAGGCGAGACGCTGGCGAAACGCTTAGAAAAGGGCCCGCTGCCCACTGCGGAACTACTGCGCATCGCCATCGAAATTTCCGACGCGCTCGACAAAGCGCACCGCAAAGGCATCCTGCATCGCGACTTGAAACCAAGCAACATCATGCTAGCAAAGAGTGGTGCGAAGCTGATGGATTTTGGTCTGGCGAAAGCGGCGAGCGATGGCGCGGCACCGGCGCTGACGAGTTTGACGCAATCGCTCAATCCTTCGGCCCGCAGCACGCCAGTGACAGCCGAGGGCACGATTGTCGGCACGTTTCAGTACATGTCGCCAGAGCAAATGGAAGGAAAAGAGGCGGACGCGCGGAGCGATATTTTTTCATTTGGGGCGGTGCTGTTCGAAATGGCGACAGGCAAGCGCGCGTTCGATGGAAAAACGACAGCCAGCGTGATTGCGGCGATTCTGGAGCGCGAGCCTCCAGCGATTTCAAGCGTGCAACCGATGTCGCCTCCAGCGCTGGACCGGACGGTGAAAATTTGCCTGGCGAAAGATCCCGATGAGCGGTTCCAATCTGCGCATGATGTAAAGCTGCAACTGGAATGGATTCGCGAAGCCGGCTCGCAGGCAGGCGTGCCCGCGCCCGTTATTGCGCACCGCAAAAATCGCGAGCGTGCGGCATGGGCCTCGGCGATTGCAGCCATCATCATTGCCGCACTATTCGCGACTGGCTATTTCCTCCGAGCGCCAAAGCCAGTGCCGGCGATAGTCGCGCAGATTACTGCGCCAAAATCCGCAGGCTATGCGCTGTGGGGAATTTCTCCCGGCCTGCCCGCGCTGTCGCCGGATGGTAGTCAGCTTGCTTTTGTCGCGATGGGCGGCGATGGAAAGCAATTGTTGTGGGTACGCCCGCTGAATTCTCACGACGCGCGGGCGCTGGAAGGAACGGACGACGCCGCCCATCCATTCTGGTCGCCGGATGGACGCTCCATCGGCTATTTTGCAAAAGGCAAACTGAACCGCATCGACGTTTCCGGCGGGCCTCCCATCACGCTTGCCTACACGCCGGGACTGCCCGGAGGCTCATGGAACACCGACGGCACGATTCTCATCGGTTCCCCTACCGCCGGAATACTTCGCGTGCCTGCTTCAGGCGGCACATCGCAACAGGTGGTGAAATTGAGTTCATTCGAAGTGCCGACGAGTTGGCCACAGTTCTTGCCGGATGGGAAGCATTTCCTCTTCTATAAGGTCGCTACGCCTGGCGAGGAGCCCGGCACCTATGCCGGATCACTCGATGGCGGCGCGCCAGTGCTGATTCTTCGGAACGGCTCGACTGCGGTTTACGCCCCGTCCGGATATTTGCTTTTTGTGCGCGACGGAACGCTGATGGCGCAGCCATTCAATGCCGGCAAGTTGCGCCTTTCCGGCGATGCAATGCCGATTGCCGAGAACGTCGCTGTCAACGGCATCATCAGGAGGGGGATTTTCAGCATCTCGGAAAATGGAACGCTGATTTACGAGAACACCATCCGCGGCGGACTTCAAATCTCGTGGCGCGACCGCAGCGGCGAAGCAATTTCTAAGACGGGAACGCCCGGCGACTTCGGCACACCGGCTATCTCACCAGACGGCTCTCGTGTGGCTATATCGTACGCCGAACCGGGAAAAGGCAAACCTGACATCTGGGTGTACGACCTGGTCCGCGGCATCAAGACGCGGATCACGTTTGCGCCGGGAATCAATGCTGATGCGTTTTGGTCTCCTGATGGCAAAGTCTGTTTCGTATCGAATCAGGAGGGAGCTTTCCACCTTGGGGCCTTCCACCTTTACGAGAAGGCTGCCGACGGAACTGGGCGTGCAACTCCGTTGATCGAACACGATGACGCGGCGGAATTTTTTGGCACATGGTCGGCCGATGGAAAATACTTCGCTTTCCAACGCAGCGGCAGCCAGGAACTGCGCACGGCAAACGAAGGCGCTGGAACGAATGGGCCGGCCAGCGGAGAAATCTGGGCCATCTCGCGGGGTGGAGACGGAAAGCCTTTTCCTGCTGTGCAGAACGGGCAATTCGTAGCCATACAACCGGCGCTTTCTCCCAATGGCAAATGGCTGGCCTATGTTTCCGACGAGTCGGGCAGCTTTGAAGTCTACGTCGTGCCGTTTCCGCACGGAACCGGGAAATGGCAAATTTCCTCGGGAGGCGGAAACTGGCCGCGCTGGAGTCACAGCGGGAATGAGCTTTTTTATCGCGGCATCGGCGATCTGATGTCCGCGCAGATTTCTGAGAAGCAGGGGAACTTCGTTGTCGGGAAGACGCAGGAGCTTTTCAAGGTTAACCCGGGGCGCGGAGGGCTCGGGCCGATGTACGACGTTACGGCAGATGGCAAGAAGTTTGTCATCGCTGAACAGGCTGAGCAAGACACTGCACCGCTAACGGTTGTAGTGAACTGGCCGGCGCTGCTGAAAAAGCAGTGATGCTGGAAGAGTGCCGGAATGTCCCGATCCACAGGCGGGCGCGCTACCCTTCCGCCTCGCATTTGTGCTAGCGTGGAGAGAGCGGAAACGGAAACCATGGCGGCGACGAATAACAAAAAACTCCCCGACACTCGCCTCTCTAGTTTTTTCTCGCGCCGTTCTAAATCGTTACAGCTGGGGATTAGAATTGCCTATAAGTTACACAAAACAAACGGTCGAGCTCATTTCTAATCGGTACAAAAACGACCCGTCGCGAAACGCCATTTCGAGCTGTTTACAGGATTTTCGCGGCGACGCACAACGAAAAGCTTCCTATTCGAGTATCGCGGAGTTCCCACCCTTCGCAAAAACGCCACGACCGCAAGCGTCGGGGCAAACTCAGGATGGGGCACCCGAAAGGGCGACCGCAAGATACGCTAGAGAACTAAAATGACCGACACGAAATCACCGTTCGCCACCGTTGAGGAAGCGCTGGAAGAAATTCGCCAGGGCCGCATGATTGTCCTAGTGGACGACGAAGACCGCGAAAACGAAGGCGACCTGACGATGGCGGCGGAAAAAATCACGCCCGACGCCGTCAACTTCATGGCCAAGGAAGGACGCGGCCTGATTTGCCTGGCGCTCACCGAAGAGCGGTGCGACGCGCTGAATCTGACGCCCATGTCGCAGCGAAATACTTCTGCGTTCGGCACACCGTTCTGCGAATCGATTGACGCGCGGCGCGGCACTACCACCGGCATCAGCGCCGCCGATCGCGCCACCACGGTTCATGCGGCAATCCATCCCGACGCGCGCCCCGAAGATCTCGCGCGCCCGGGACACATTTTTCCGTTGCGCGCGCGCTGCGGCGGGGTTCTCGTTCGCGCGGGGCAAACGGAAGCGTCCGTGGATTTGGCGCGCATCGCCGGACTCGAGCCTTCCGGCGTGATTTGCGAAATCATGAACGACGACGGCACGATGGCGCGCGTCCCGCAGCTCGCCGATTTTTGCCGTCGCCACAATTTGAAATTGCTGACCATCGCCGACCTAATTCGCTATCGCATGCAGCACGAACG
>DASZCH010000026.1:0-25993 GCA_035943235.1 Candidatus Acidiferrales bacterium | reverse complement strand
GCGCAAGCAGACGTGGCGGCTCATCGGCAAAATGCCGACGCTCGCCGCATTCACTTACCGGCACAGCCTGGGCATGCCCTATGCCTATCCCGACAACGAGCTCAGCTATCCGGGAAATTTCCTGAACATGTTGTTCCGCACCACGGAGCTGAAATACCGCCCGAATCCGACGCTCGAGCGCGCCTTGGATATTTTGTTTATCCTGCACGCGGACCACGAGCAGAATTGCTCGACCAGCGCCATGCGCGGCGTGGGCAGTTCACACGTGGATCCCTATTCGGCCATTGCCGCGGCCACGGCGGCGCTCTACGGGCCGTTGCATGGCGGCGCAAACGAAGCCGTTCTGCGAATGCTTCTGGAAATTGGTTCGGTGAATCGCGTGCCGGACTACATTAAGCAGATAAAGGCTGGGGACAAGAAACTGATGGGGTTCGGTCACCGCGTTTATAAGAATTACGATCCTCGCGCGAAAATCGTGAAGCACATCGCCTACGAAGTTTTCGACGTAATGGGGCGCAATCCGCTGATCGACATTGCGCTGGAGTGCGAACGGATCGCGCTCGAAGACGATTATTTTATCAAGCGGAAGCTCTACCCGAATGTCGACTTCTACACCGGGCTCATCTACCAGTCGATGGGTTTCCCGATGACCATGTTCCCGGTGCTGTTCGCGATTCCGCGGGCGTCGGGCTGGATCGCGCAATGGCAGGAAATGCTGCTCGACCCGGAGCAGAAAATCGCGCGGCCGCGGCAAATTTATCTCGGCAGTGATGAGCGCAGCTACATCCCGATGGACCACCGCGGGTAGCTCGCTGCCTGAAGTTCCCGCTGTGGCGCGATCTTGCGCAAAAAGCCCGTTGGAGCCGTGGATCTGACCCCGCATCTCATGAGCCACAGATAGCCTCCCCTGTTAGGTGCGCGTGTCCGATTTGGTATTGCGAACGAGGACAGGTCGCGCTGTTTGAGCATGTTGTTCGCGTTTTTTTTCATAGAGAGCCTTGTCCGCCCGCTCGATCAATTGTTCGGGCGTCTCTCCATTTTTATAGCCCGCCCAACCTGCTGCGCTTGAAACCATGAATTTCCTCTCCTGATATTGCACTTCGAGCGAGCCGCCCAGCCGCTCGAGCAAATTAGGGATGCGTTCGGCAGGGCACTCCGGGAGTATTACGAGGAACTCGTCCCCGCCGAGCCTTACGGCAAGGTCTGACGTACGAATAACCTTATTCAGACGCTCCGCAAAAGCCTGCAGGGTTGCGTCCCCTGCGCCATGGCCATATTGATCGTTGATCGCCTTGAATCGGTTCAAATCGAGCATCAAAACGCTCAAGGGATGGCCGTAGCGTTCGGAACGAGCCACTTCTCCGGTCAATCGTTCCTCGCCCAGGCGCCGGTTGGAGAGGCCCGTGAGCGGATCGCGCGTTGCCAGCCGGTGAAATTCCTCAGCGCGCGTCTTCAAACTGGAAAGCAATTCCAAATGCTGTGCGGTTTGCTTGCGAAGACGCCTAATCAGCCATTGTTGGTAAACGACGTAGACGTTGAAGAGCAGTACCAGTCCCACCAGCGCATGAATCGCCAAATTCAAGTTTAGTTGAAAGACTTGATCCGATTCCCTCAGTATGCCGGGCAGGGAAACAGCGATCACGGCGAAGGTCAGCAGGAGCATGACCGTGATCGCGCTCCACCAGAGCCAGGAATCGCGGTGATCGAGCCGCGTTAAGTTCTTCCGCGCGTTCTCCATTTCGCGGAGTTGCAAATCAGAGAACGGTTCAAACATCGTAGGGCCGGGCGCGTGCACACGAGTACTCTGGAGGATTTCTGTGGGGGCTCTCAAAGGATTATAGCTTCATTGCGGTTTCGTGTTTGGCCAAAGGACGAAGGAGTTTCCTGCCCGTGACGTGGTCCGGAGTTTGCCTTTGCGGCGTTTTCGAGTGAGCCAGTCTACTTCTTGTTCTTGCCGCGATATTCGCCGCGCTTGACGGCGGCGACGAAGCGATCGGCGTCGCGCGTGGGTCGTGGAATGCGATAGCCATCGAGGACCGAGGAAACGAATTCGACGGCTCGTGCCAGTGAAATGCGATGCCCTTGCGTCACGTAAATTGGACGCACCCCGTCGCGCGTGCGCAGCACTGCGCCCAGGATTTCGTCGCCGGCGCGCAGCGGAGTCCACGAGCCGGCGCGCTCCGGCAGTTTCCCGTGCGTGCCCACGAGCAGAGACTTCGCGCAGCCGATGGTAGGCCGGTCGAGCAGGACCCCCAAATGGCATGTGATGCCGAAACGGCGCGGGTGTGCGAGACCGTGGCCGTCATAAAAAATCAGATCCGGGGCGTTGCGCACGCGCGAGAAAACCTTCAGGAGCGCGGGCATCTCCCGGAAACTGAGCAGGCCGGGTACGTAGGGAAATGCAATAGGAACTTCGGACCAGACGCGTTCGATCTCTTCCATTTCGGGGTAGCGGTAAACAACCACTCCTGCGATCGCGCGATTACGCGCCATGTCGAAGGCAAGATCCGCGCCGGCCACGACGCGAATCCGCGGCAGACGATCGGCAAGCTCGACGCGCTCACGGATGCGCAACTGGATGCGCGCCGCTTCGCGCGGCGTGACGCGCCATCGGTGCAACCGCAAATATTTCATCCTTGCGAAACTATGCGGCGCGAAGAGTCATGTCAAGACACGGGGTGTAGGCTGGCGGGTCAGTTTGAATTTTCTTGATCGTGACACAAGGGGTCAATATTCATCAAACTGATTCATTACCGGCGTAGGCTCATATTCGACATCTGCGCCACAGTGGAACATCAACGAATGCAATTCCCGGAGTATAATCTCCATTCATTGCAGTGGGGAGGATAGCCACGGTCGGCAAAGATGCGTTTGGCGAGGAGAAGCATGTGCAGCTGAAAATTTCGACCCGACAATCGGGCGACGTCACCATCGTCGATCTCGATGGCCGATTGACGATCGGCGCTGATAGCGATGCGGTTGCCGCGCGCCTGCGAGAATTGGAACGCGAATCCGTGCGCAAAATTCTTGTCAATTTGACCAACGTGACGCAGCTCGATAGCTCGGGACTGAGCGCGCTCGCGGGCGGGTTCATTTCGATGAAGCGCCTCGGCGGGGCGTTCAAATTTTTGCGTCCATGTGGGCGCGTGCGCGAAGTGCTCGTTGTGACGCGCCTGATCGATATAATTCCCACGCTCGACGACGAAGCGCAGGCGCTCGCCAGCTTCAGCTCCCCGGCAAGACCCGTTGCGACGTGACGCAATCATGCCGCTGCTGCACAAAGGCCGCCTCCAAAAACGATATCTCCCACCCCAGAACGAAAACACGGTGAAAGCTGGACAGCGTTAACCTCAGGAGTTTTTCTTCAGGTTGGTGAGGACGAGTTTCGCGACTTCCTTCAGCGTGTCGAAAATTCCCTGGCCTTGAATAGCGACTGCTTCAAGCACCGGCTCGCCCTTCAATTGCAATTGCTTCGTTAATTCCGCCACGGGCATCGCATTGGGCAAATCGCGTTTGTTGAGCTGCAACACATAGGGAATCGTGTCGAAGTTGAGGTTGTGATCCTTCAGATGTTCTTTCAAGTTATCAATCGTTTCGAAATTCGCGTCCAGCCGCTCTTCCTGCGAATCCGCGACAAACACAACGCCGTCCGCGCCTTTCAGAATCAATCGCCGGCTCGCTTCATAAAACACCTGGCCGGGCACGGTATATAAATGAAAGCGCGTGCGAAATCCGCGCACAGTGCCCAGATCGAGCGGAAGAAAATCGAAAAAGAGCGTGCGGTCCGTCTCCGTCGCCAGCGAAACCATTTTTCCCTTCTGATTTGTGCCCGTATGGTCGTAGATCCACTGCAGGTTGGCGGTTTTGCCGCCAAGGCCGGGCCCGTAATAGACAAGCTTGCAGTTAATTTCCCGAGCGGGAAAATTTATGAACGGCACGAGTACCTCAGTATTTTTGTCGCCGTTTACTTATAGCATAGGGAGGTCAAGCGAGGCATCTCGCGTCTTTCGTGTTGATTCGGAACAGGCAATGAGCGCTGGCAGCCCAAAAAACGGCAAAAATGCTTGAGTAAATGCGCGCATCATGCGCGGAACGCCTCGCGTTCCACGTGAAACCCAGAAAGTTAAGTGCCAGAATTGCAAAAAACCGCCCAAATATGGCGAGTTGACGGCGCAATGCGTCGCTGCTATTCTACGGCCATTATGGCGCGTTCGACGGGCAAGACGAAACAGCGCAACAGCCGTTCATCTTCGCGAAGCCGTTCCAACAGCCCGAACGGGCATAAGTCTCTGAAAAATAAAGAATTGCAGGACAAGAGGCACGCGAGTATCTTCCAGGATCCCAACGACCACGCCACGCAGCAGCAATTGAGAGCCTACGAAGAAGGGCTCAAGCAATTTCAACAGCAGAAGTTTAGTCGCGCCAAGCAGGCGCTCGAACGCGTTTTGGAGGGTCCCAATAAGGAATTGGCGGATCGCGCGCGGACTCATTTGCGCATTTGCGAACAGCGAGTTTCGCACGTTCCCGCTCCGTCTCCGAAATCCGCCGAGGATCATTACAACCAGGGTATCGCGATGATGAATTTGGGGCGCTGGGACGAAGCTCGCGTGCATCTGGACCGCGCGCGCAAGTCCGCGCCCAAGGCTGACCACATTGTTTATGCCATGGCGGCGCTCGATTGCTTGACCGGCGAAGCCGAGTCGTCGATGCAGAACTTGAAAATCGCGATCCAGCTTCGCGGAGAAAATCGCTATCGCGCGCGCAACGACGAGGATTTTGCATTTCTGCTGGAAGACCCGCGATTCACCGAACTGCTCTATCCGGAGCGCGAAGGCACAAGCGGTTAGTTCCCCCCGTCCGTGAGTAAGTCCGCACATTCCCGTTCAAAACCCATCCGCATTGTTGCGCTCGGTGGAGGCACGGGTCTTTCGATGCTGTTGCGTGGACTGAAACAGCACATCGCAAATTCGAGAGAGAACGACGGGCAGCGGCCAATCGCGGACATAGCCGCGGTCGTCACAGTAACCGATGATGGGGGCAGCTCCGGCCGGTTGCGTCGCGAGTATTCCATTTTGCCTCCGGGAGACATTCGCAACTGCATGGTGGCCCTGTCGCCGGATGAAGCGCTGCTCGGGCGATTGTTCCAGTATCGCTTTCCTGCTGCGAGCGGCCGTGGGCGCGGGCTTTCGGGCCACAGCTTCGGAAATTTATTTTTGACTGCGCTGACGCAAGTGACCGGCGATTTTCCGGAAGCCGTGAGGCTATCAGGAAAGGTGCTGGCCGCGCGCGGAAGGATTTTTCCGTCGACCAATGCGAACGTGACTTTGGAGGCTGAGCTGGAAGATGGCCGAATCGTCGCGGGTGAAACGAAAATTTCGCAGTCGCGCCGCCGCATTCACCGTGTGCGGCTCGTTCCTGCCGGTGCTCGGCCGCTGCCCGAGGTGCTGGATGCGATTCGCGAAGCGGATTTAATTCTGCTCGGTCCGGGCTCGCTCTATACGAGCATCATTCCCAGCTTGCTGGTTCGCGGCGTCGCGAACGCCATTCTGCGCGCGCGCGCGGAGTGCGTTTACATCGCCAATCTTATGACACAGCCCGGCGAAACGGACGGCTACTCCGTCGCTGACCATGTCCGCGCGGTTTATGACCATACTCGTGTTGGGCTGTTCGACTCGGTCGTCGTGAACCGCGCGCCGGCTTCCTCGGCGGCATTGTTGCGCCGCTATCGCGGGCAGGGCGCTGAACCCGTCGATCCTTCGCTGGATGAGCTGCGCGAGATGGGATTGAAATACGTGACGGGTGATTTGCTGCAGCAAGACGGCATGGTGCGCCACGATCAGAAGCGTCTCGCGCGCCTTCTGCTCAGCCATTTTGCCAGGCGAAAACCATCATAAGCCGGCTCACGTCCCCAAGACTCGTCCAGCCTTCACAGCCCGCTGTTTTCTGAATGCGCATCAAGCCCACGGCAGTTGTCTTGCGCAGTGAGGGCGCGGCTTCGTATACTGGCCGACGCTGTTCTGGCTGTTCCGCCGGATGGAACCGCCAGCGTTATCATCCAACTTCATTCCGTCGAGGAGACCGTCGCGATGGCATTATCACTGGAACACGAACTGAATCCGTATGAGGCGGCGGAAGCGCGGTTTGAGGAAGCAGCGAAACATCTGGGCCTCCCGCAGGACCTTTATCGCTACCTGCAGTACCCAAACAAGGAAATCACGGTCTACATTCCGGTGAAGATGGACGATGGCCGCCTGGAAGTGTTCACCGGGTATCGCGTGCAGCACTCGCTGGTGCGCGGGCCGGGCAAAGGCGGAATCCGCTACTCGCCCCAGGTGACCATCGATGAAGTGCGCGCGCTGGCGTCGTGGATGACGTGGAAGTGCGCGGTCGTGGACATTCCTTTCGGAGGCGCGAAGGGCGGTATCATCTGCGATCCCGAAAAAATGTCGCAGCGCGAACTCGAGGCTCTCACCCGCCGCTATACGGCGGAACTTTCCGATTGGATCGGTCCCGAACGCGACGTTCCGGCTCCCGACGTGAATACCAACGCGCAAGTGATGGCGTGGGTGATGGACACGTATTCGATGCACATGCGCCACACCGTCACCGCAGTCGTCACAGGCAAACCGCTTGAGTTGGGCGGCTCGCTGGGGCGACCCGAGGCGACGGGCCGCGGCGTAATGATGGTATGCGACAAGTCCATCGCTAAGCTCGGCATGAAAAAGCAGGACTGCCGCGTCATCATTCAGGGATTCGGCAATGTCGGCTCCATGGGCGCGAAATTGATGCACGAAGCCGGATACAAAATCATTGGGCTCGCCGACGTCCATGGCGGCCTTTTCAACGAAAAAGGCTTCGATGTTCCGAAAGCGATCGACTGGGTTTACAACCAGCACAAAGCGCTGCCGGATTTCCCCGGTGGCGGCCAGAAAATTTCCGCGCAAGACATTCTCTTTCAACCATGTGAAATCTTGGTTCCCGCTGCTATCGAAAACCAGATCACCAGCCAGAATGTCAGCCGTGTGCAAACGAAAATCCTGTGCGAAGGCGCGAACGGACCCACAACCGCACCCGCCGATGAGGTGCTCGGCAAGAAGGGCGTGTTTATTGTCCCGGATATCCTCGCCAATGCCGGAGGCGTCACGGTCAGCTATTTTGAATGGGTGCAGGACCGCCAGGGATTTTTCTGGCGTGAGCGCGAAGTGAACGAGCGGCTGCAGGACGTCATGGATCGCAGCTTTGACGATGTGGTGCGCTATTCCGAAAAGCACGCTGTTAATAACCGCATTGCGGCTTACATGCTGGCAATTGACCGCGTGGCTATTGCCTTGAGGCATCGCGGAATTTACGCGTAAGCCTCAAAAAATTCCCTTGAAATTCGACATGCGGGATAGAATAGCCCTCGCTTCGCCGGAGGAACCCGCCGGTACCGCGAGGAAATCGAGGACTTGGGCATGTTTTTCGGATCCGTCTCGCACGGAGCGTTAAAGAGCGAAGAAGAGCACCGTCGCGACATTTGCGCTGTGGGACGCTGGTTTCACGAACGCAACTTCGTGGCGGCCACGGATGGAAATATTTCTCTTCGCCTCGGTCCCAATCGAGTTCTTACCTCCCCGACAGGCGTTTCCAAGGGCATGATGTCGCCCGACGAGCTCGTCATCACAGACTACACAGGGAAGAAAATCTCCGGGGGCCGGAATCCCTCGTCCGAACTCGCGATGCACCTGCTGATTTACCGCTTGCGTCCGGATGTGAATGCGGTTTGCCATGCTCATCCCATCACGGCCACGGGATACGCGTCGGCGGGGCTGGCGCTCAATAAGGCTTTGCTGAGCGAAGCGGTTATGGGACTCGGCAGCGTTCCGCTGGCGCAATACGGCACCCCGGGCACGCCGGAACTGACCGACTCCATCGAGCCGTATGTCGAATCGCATGACGCGATTCTGATGGCCAATCATGGCGTGGTGACTTATGGAGCCGACCTCCTGACCGCTTTCTATCGCATGGAGACGGTCGAGCATTTCGCTCGCGTCGCTCTGGTGACGGAATTGCTCCACAAGCAGGTTTTGCTCTCCCGCGAAGACGTGGAAAAACTTCTGGCGGCGCGCGCGCGCTACGGCCTGGAAACGGCGGCAAACTGCCCTGTCACGGCAGATTCCGCCGAGCCCGATCGCGTTACGCTCAATCGGCGCGACCTCGAAGCCCTGGTCGAAGAAGCTGTCCGAAACGATCGCGCGCGGCGGCGCTAGCGCCGCACAGGCCCCTCTGGTTCCCCTCGATTTATCGGCTGGATTTGTTGGCGGAGAAAATCAATGCTTGGCGCGCAGAGGTTTTTTGACGCGGTGAAGGCCGGAGACGCCGCTCGCGTCAAACAAATGCTGGTGATCGAACCGGACTTGGCGCATGCGCGCGCCGAATCGGGTGCGTCCGCGGCGATGACCGCGATTTACCATGGCAGGACGGATATTTGCGGTCTGCTGCTGGAACGCGGGGCGCGGTTGGATATTCACGAAGCGGCCGCCGCGGGAAAATCGGAGGACGTTGCCGCCCTGGCCGCGCAGAATCCCGAAGCAATCAATTCGTTTGCCGCTGATGGATTTACGCCTCTCGCACTGGCGGCGTTTTTCGGCCAGCAAGACGTCGCGCAGTGGCTTCTCGCGAACGGCGCCGACGTGAATGCCGTGGCGAAAAATCCCACAGGTTACACGGCGCTTACTGGCGCCGTCGCACGCGGCGACGCGGAGATTGTTCGCCTGCTCTTGTCTCATGGCGCGAACGCAGCGCATCGCTATGGAGCCGGGTATTCAGCGCTTCACGAAGCAGCCGCCGGCGGTAAGCTCGAAATCGCGAAACTCCTCCTCGACCACGGTGCGGATTCGAGCGCGCGCACCAATGATGGCCAAACGCCGCTCTCGCTGGCCGACGCACAGGGTCACGCAGAAACGGCCGCTCTGCTCCGACAACGCGGCGCGACCCCCTGACGTGGCCTCGTGACGTGCCTGTGTGACGTGTCACTGTGATCGCCGCCACTGAGCGCGGTCCCGCCAATTCCTATGGTTTCGGCGGAGCCTTCGCGCATCCACAGCCCGTGACCTTGCCCCAGTAAGTCCAATCCTTTAATCTGAATGACTCGCATTCTGCTCCGGGAGACGCTGTGAGCTGTCCCATCTGCGAAAAACGCAAGCCGAAACGATTCTGCCCGGCGAAGGGCGAAAACATTTGCGCGATCTGCTGCGGCATGTATCGCGAAGTGACAATCGACTGCCCGGCCGATTGTCCTCACCTGATTGTCGCGCGGCGCTACGAAATCGCTCATCGCAAGCCGCTTGGCGCGGAGGACTTTCCGTTCCCGGAAATTGAATTTTCCGTGGAGATTATTCGCCGCAACGGCGAAGCGCTCTCGGGGATTGGGCTGACGATTTTGAATTTCACGCAGGAAAATCAGGCTATTCGCGACCCGGAAATCCTGGCGGCCGTCCGGGCTCTGGCAGAAACTTACCGCACTCTGGAATCGGGCATTTATTTCGAACGTCCGCCGGACGCGCCATTGCCGCGCGCGCTTTACGCCCAACTCGCGCAATTCCTGCAGGAATTCAAGAAGCAGGAGGCGCAGCAAACGGGCTTCAGCAAGCTGAAGGACTCGGACATTTTCCGTTTGCTCATCTTCCTTCTGCGCATCGGCACCCGCGAGACGAACGGCCGTTCACGCTCGCGTGCCTTCCTCGACTTTCTTCGCGCGCAATTTCCGCCGACAGCCAAAGCCGAGCCAGACGCCCCGCGAATCATCCTGCCTTGAGCCGCACGCTGTCCGAAACTGTCGACGCCGCCACCGCCAAAGCTGCAAACATCCGGGGCGGAGCCGTGCATGGCGGCGTTTGCGTTCCAAGCGCAAGCGCCATTTGTGGCGAGTGCCAGGAATTATCTCCCGAGCGATCAGGCCGGACATCGAAGCCATATTTCTTGCGCAATCGCTCGACGCGCTCCGAAATTTCGCGGCGATAACTCTCCGGAGCATTCCCGTGTTTGACGTACCATTCGCGATACTGCTTTGCGAGCTTCGGGAATTTCCCCTCGACGAACGGTATGAACTGCTTCAGCGCCGAAGGCATCAGGAACAGCACGCGCCCCGCGAACCATTGCGCGCCGGCGTCTCGCGCAGCCTTCGCGAGAGCATCGAGAGCGTGCTCGCCATCAGTGATTCCCGGCACAATCGGCATGGCCAATACTCCGGCGGAAATCCCTGCTTCGCGCAAACGGCGCACAGCGGCGAGCCGCAAATCGGGCCGCGGCGCGCGAGGCTCCAGTAAACGAGCGAGCCGTGCAGAGACGGTGGTCACGGAAAGATTGACGCTCAACGCGGAACGCTCGGAAATTTTCCTCAGCAGTTCAATGTCGCGCACCACGCGATCCGACTTCGTCGTGATCGAAAGCTGCAGGCCCTCGCGCTGGGCCATCCGCTCCAGAATGGCGCGCGTCGCCTTGAATTGGCCCTCGGCCGGTTGATAAGGATCAGTCGCCGTGCCGATGGCGATGTGCTCTCCCCAGATTTTCTCGTTTTCAAGGTCGCGCGCAACCAAAGCGCCGGCATTATCCTTGACGTAAATCTTCCGCTCGAAATCGCCGCCGTCGAGCTCCATGTATTCATGCGTATAGCGCGCGTAGCAATAGTGGCAGCCGAATTCGCAGCCCCGATAAGGGTTCACCGTCCACGCAAAAGGAACCCGCGGCGAATTGCAACGATTCAAGATCGAGCGAACGGGCAGCAGAAAGTATTCCGTACCGCGCTTGGCTTCTGCAAGCGAGGAGGAAGCGGCGAGGCGTGCGATACCGACCAGATTCTCTGCGGGCTTCAAACTCCGGTTGGCGTCCGGAGGGGGCGACGAAGTTCCGCGAGCCTCACCAATGCCGTTAGGCGCGGCGGGGAAAAGGGTGAGGCTGGTCGCAGTCGAGCGGCGCAAACGGGGCTTTGGCGGCGCCGGAGCGGCTCGAAGCGTGGGAAAAGTAGCCATCGGTATCGAACACCTCGCTGAGGTGAGTACTCCGACTATATTCGCTTTACATTCGCCTTGTCAAGCGAATGGTTTCGCTATTTATTCGCCTGTCGATGCTGGCCCCGAGGACAGCCGCGCCTCTGGAAACTCGAGCAGGCTGGGAACCTCGCATGCCGCGCACCACACCCTATACTGGGCCAGGGAGGCAAGTTGAGCGACATCCGTATCCTGATTGTTGATGACGATGAGGCGAGCCAGCATGCCTTGCAGCAAGTGTTTGACTCGGAGGGTTGGCGCGTGCGCGTGGTGCCGTTCGCCAGCGAAGCGCTGCGCGAACTCGCGCGCGGGCATTGGACGCTGGTGATTGTCAATGTGGCGCTCGCGGACATCACGGGACCGCTTTTCACAACGTTGAAAGAGCTCGCGCAAGCCTCGGCGAGTGAGGAAAATTCTCACAAGACCTTGCGTGTACTCTTTCTGGTGCCACTACTGGCCGCGCGATGGGCAAGTCCGGTACTCCACAAAGAGTGCCTGCCCTTCGCCATGAAGCCCCTCAACTTGAACGATTTTCTCGAAAAGGTCAGCGACTTGCTCCTCGACGCCGGCGCCATTGCGCAGCCGATTCGAGACGTCAGTGTCCTGGCCGTGAACAAGGATCGCCGGCAGAGAGAGCGCCGCTCAGGACGTGATCGCCGTGACGGAGGCGGGAAGATGTTCGCGTCGCGCGAAGACTACATCATGACCGAGGAAGAAATCGCCGACTACGAGAAGCAGGAAGAAGAAGACCGCAAGAAACACAAAGAAGAAGAAAAGAAACGCGAGATGCTTTAGGTCGGATGTCCGCGGGAACCGCTATCGTTTCGTGTCCGGCTCGGGTTTCCAAAGACGCACCGCGCTGCGATCGGATGTTTCGGCGAGAAGCTCCGCGACAGTTTTGTTTTTGACCGGATGGCGAATCGCGGGCGCAACTTCCGTCAGTGGCACCAGAACGAATCTCCTTTCAGCCATGCGCGGATGGGGAATTTCGAGCTCCGGTGTGCGCACGACGCTCGAGCCGTAGAGCAGAATATCGAGATCGATCACGCGCGGGCCGCTGCGCACCAAACGACGACGCCCGATTTCGTTTTCGATTTGCCGTATCGCGCGCAAGAGCTGGCGTGGCATTAAATCCGTTTCCGCCTCGACCGCGCAATTCAAAAACCAACTCTGCGTCACAAAATCTACCGGCTCCGTCGCATAAATGGAAGACCGCCGCGTGACGCGAATTCCATGTGCGCCCAGAGCGTTAATGGCCGCCGCCAAATATTTTTCGCGGTCGCCCACATTCGAGCCTAGCGATAAATAGACAGTCTTCATCAGCGTGGACTGTGACTCAAAGGCATTTTCAGAAAAGCTGGGGTTGGCGGCGCGGCTCATCCATTCCGAAATATTTGTAGGCGAGCGCCGTGGCGACGCGGCCGCGCTGCGTGCGGTCGAGCAAGCCGAGTTGCATCAAATATGGCTCATAAATTTCTTCGATGGCGTCTTCCTCTTCGCTGAGCGATGCGGCAAGTGTATTCAGGCCCACCGGACCCCCGCTATATTTCTGAATGATGGCAAGTAGGAGGTTGCGGTCCACCTCGTCGAGTCCGTGCTCATCGACGCCGAGCATTCCCAACGCCTCTTTCGCAACCGCCAAAGTGATTTTCCCCTGAGCGCGAACTTCCGCGAAATCGCGTACGCGGCGCAACAAACGATTCGCCACGCGCGGCGTGCCCCGGCTGCGGCGCGAAATTTCCTGCGCGCCCCCATCATCCATCGCGATGCCAAGAATTCCTGCCGAGCGGCGCACGATTTCGAGCAAGTCTTCGGCCGTATAAAAATCCAGGCGATGCACGATGCCGAAGCGCGAGCGCATCGGCGCCATAATCAGTCCCGCGCGTGTGGTGGCGCCCACCAGCGTGAATTTCTGCAATTGATAGGGATGGATGCGCGCGCCGGCGCCCTGCCCGATCACCAAATCGATGCGATAATCTTCCATCGCGGGATAGAGAATTTCCTCCATCGCAGGCTGCAGCCGGTGAATTTCGTCCAGAAAAAAAAGTTCGCGGGCTTCGAGCGCCGTCAAAATCGCCGTCAGGTCGCCCTTGCGCTCCAGAAGCGGCCCGGAACTGATTTTGATGCTGGCGCCCATCTCATTCGCCAGAATTTGCGCGAGCGTCGTCTTACCCAGGCCGGGAGGACCGTAAAGCAGAACGTGATCGAGAGCCTCGCCCCGGCTGCGCGCAGCTTCCACGGCGATTTTCAAGTTTTCCTTTACGCGCGATTGGCCCACAAAATCATCGAAGCGTTTGGGGCGAACACTGGCGTCGAGGCGAGCGTCCTCGTCAAATGCTTGTCCCGATACCACGCGGTGTTTCAGTTCGACCATGTAATCGTATTGTCGGGGCGATGATTACGCTAATCGCCGCGGCCCGCGCGCGCACCTTTCTCGATTGCGGCGCCGCCCAATTTCTGTAAAGCAGCGCGAAGAAGCAATTCAAAGCTCCCGCCGGCCCCGCCGCGCACTTCCTCGAGAGTCTTTTCCACGGAGCGCTCGTCATACCCCAAGTTCACGAGCGCAGAAGCCACGTCGGATTCCACCTGCGAGCGCGACGCGGGCTTCCCGGTACCCGCGATTTCGACCACCGCGAACTTGTCGCGCAGTTCCAGGATAATGCGCTCCGCCGTTTTCTGACCCACGCCCGGAATGCGTTTGAGTTGCAGAACGTCGCCTTTGCGGATGGCGGGCACAAGTTCATCCAAATTCATTCCCGATAAAATTTTCAGCGCCAGGTTTGGCCCCACGCCGGAAGTCGAGATCAGCATCTCGAAGCACTGCTTTTCGCGCGCGGTCAAAAATCCGTACAGCGCAATTTGATCTTCGCGCAGATGCGTGTGGATCAGCAGCGTCACTTCCGCGTGCAGCGCGCCCAGCCCGGCAAACGTCGATAGCGGAATCTGCACCTGATACCCAACGCCGCCGGCGTCCACAATCACTTGATTCGGCCGTTTATCGATCAGCGCGCCACGAAGTTGCCCAATCATGTCGAGCGATTATTGATTAGCGGCGAGGGAGTGTCAACGCAACACAGTCTCCGTGCTGTAATCGTGGACAAACAATCGCGGCCTTCAAAGCCATATCAGATCAAAGCATCCGAAATTGCGGAGATTGTTTATGCGACCTTTCGGACAATTCGCTGAAAATTCGTGCGCATTCGGCACGCATAAACGATTTCGAACACAAGAAACGCATCGCAAAAATTATTTTCATTTCTTTGCGCCGAATCTGACGCCTTCAAAATACTTCCGCGTCTAAGCCACCAGTAAGAGCGAGTCCGCTTTGCAAAGGAGGATGACAATGAAATACAACAAGCTGGTTTCCTTGTTCGCGGTGGTGTTGATGCTAGCCGTGGCAATTCCCGCCATGGCATCGCCAAAGGGCGCAAAGATGTCGAAGGCGTTGGCCAAAGGCCACTTCACCGTTGTTGGCGGCGAGATGCTTAACGGGACGGCGCTGACTCCGGGCGAATATAACGTGGTTGCAAACGATTCGACGCTTTCGTTCTTCCGCGGCAATAAACTGATCGCGGAAGCTCCGATCCAATGGAAGGACGGCGCGCAGAAGGTCGGGCAAAACGCGATCGTCACAGAGTCGGGGAAAATTCAGGAAGTTCGCTTCAAGGGCCAAAATCGTTCAGTCGTGGTGCCGTAGTGCGTCAAAGAAAGCGCGGGCGTCAATTTAACTCAATTGCGTCCGCGCTCTCTTTGTTTTTCTTTCTGCGATCGCTTCGAGACGTCCCCATGCGCTGCAACACCGCATCTCGCCTTGGCGGATTCCCCGCTTAGTCTTTCAATGACTTGGGATCGGAATGGTTCCTCGGCGAATGCTTTTCCAGCGTATCAATCAATAGCCGCGCCGAGGACGGAACGCCCGCTGCGTGTTTAAGGACGATGTCCTTCGCTTCGAGTTTTCTGCCATAAACGCTCTCATTCGCGCCGTTATCCGGACGCAGTGTCGAGCCTTGCAGAGAAATGCCCGCGAAAAGTCCACGCGAGCGGGAATATGTGAGAATCTCTGCGCGCATCGTGACGTCCGTATCCGCGGCGGCATTGCGGCCTTTGGGCCCCGCGGCCGCCGATGCGTCCGCGCCCAGCTTCACCTTGCTGCTCAGGATCGCGCTGGCCCCGCGCTTGTTCATCACCAGCAACACAAAATCCGTCGCTTGTCCGCCTAGTTGAAATCCAAATCCGCCGCCTTCGAGCCGCATCATGGTTGGCGCGCCCCAGGGTCCCCGGAAATCCTCGCCGCTGCGGCAAGTCATCGCGCCGGCCCCGTAGCTGCCGCTGATGCCGAACGCGACCTTAATCACCGAAGGAATCACAATCACGCACTCGGCCTTGTCGAGCAGGTCGGCCGGGATATCGTCGGGAATATCGAGAATTTCTTTGATGACTTCGCCGGAATTCTCTAAACGCTGCTCGGCCTTGTTGCCCTTTTTATCAGCGGCGCGGGTCGTCGAAGCAGCGAGCAGGACCGGTATTCCCGCCAATGCCATCGTTACCAAAAGTGAAAACACTTTTCGCATGGAAGCAGCCTCCTGAGCTATGCCTCATCTTAGTCGTTTCCCGCGCCTCGCACAACACACGGCAGCGTCCCGCGAGTTCCGCACTATTTCGCCGGGAGGCAACCGCTCCAACTCCTCAATTCCGCCGCCGGTAAACTGGCATATAATCGCGCGGCCAAATCGCTGGACGGCAAAACATTCGCCAGGGAGACCCCGTGCGCCCGTATTATTTCGCAAGTATTCAGACTAGGTTTGCCACAAGGCGTGCCGCGAAATTAGTCGCCGTTTACGCGTTCCTTGCTGCTGCGGTGGTGTTCTTCGGTTCGCCATTTGTTTTCGCGCATCCGCCCAGGAAAAAACCCGCGTCGCGCGTGCCCGCGGATATCGCGCGCTTTGATCAGCGTGTCGAATTGGCTCTGGAGATTCCGGTCGCGCAGAAATCCTTCATAGGCGTTTTGATCGCTGACGCCGCCACGGGCAAGACCCTCTACGAACTAAACGCTGACCGCTATTTCACTCCAGCGTCGAACACTAAGCTTTTCACCACCACGCTCGCCATGGCCATGCTCGGTCCCGATTATCGCTTTCGCACGACAATCGAAACGCACGGCACTCTGGACAGCGCTGGACGTCTGCGCGGTGATCTCACGCTCGTCGGACGCGGCGACCCTGATTTTTCCAATCGCCGCATTCCCTACGACGCGAAAAATCCTATCGACGGCCCGTCAGACAAGCCGCTCGGCGAGCTGGTTGACGCCATCGTGGCGAAAGGCGTCAAGGAAGTCGACGGCGACATCATTGCCGACGATAGTTATTTCCCCTACGAGCCGTTTCCCGGAGGCTGGGCCGTGGGCGATATGCCCTTCGATTACGGCGCGGCCGTCGGCGCGATTTGCTTCGACGACAACGGGCTCGACGTAAAAGTTACGCCCGGTGACCACGTTGGCGCGTCTGCGTGGGTCGCCGTTGAGCCGTGGCCCGGCTACGACGTTTATGCGTATAGCGTAACCACTGGCGCAGCTGGTTCGCAGCCGGATTTCAACACGGTCGAAAATCCCGGCCCCAAACCGTTCTTGGTCCGCGGCTCCATCCCGCTCGGCCATGCGCCGATGGATCTGGCGATGGCTATGCCCGAGCCCGCCGACTACACAGCCCACGTGCTCAAGCAAATGCTTCTCGCACGCGGCATTCGCGTCACTGGCGAAGCCCGCGCCGTACACGCCGCTCCGCCTCCCGAGGAGATGACCGTTGATCCACAGCCGGCTTTTCCGCAGCCCGCGACTGGGCCCGAGGCAAACGCGGTTCTCGCCGAACGTCAATCGCCGCCGCTCATCGAGGTTGTTCGCGTCCTGAACAAAGTCAGCGAAAATCTCCACGCCGAAATTTTGTTGCGAACAGTGGCAAAGGAAAAAAGCGGAGTTGGTTCGCGGTCAGCCGGACTCAAAATTGAGCAGCAGTTTCTCACTTCCATAGGCATACCGCTTGGAGATGTCCTCATTAACGATGGCTCCGGTCTGTCGCGCCAAAATCTCGTCACGGCGCGCGCGGTCGTCTCACTCCTTGAATATGACCAGCGTCAACCGTGGGGCGCTGCTTACCTGTCGACGCTGCCCGTTGCGGGCATCGACGGCACGCTCGACAATCGCATGAGAGGCACTCCGGCCGAAGGCCGCATCCAGGCGAAAACCGGTTCCGTCGAACACACGCAAGCCATTTCCGGCTTCGCAACCACGCTGCACGGCGAGCATCTGATTTTTTCCATGTTCGATAATCACAATGGCGGCACGGGACGCGACGCCGCGCACGTTCTCGACACCATCGCTCAGGCCATGGTCGAGGAACTCGGGACCTCCGCCAACACCTCCGCGAAAAAATCCGCGAAAAAATCCAAGAAGAAAAGTAAATGAACGCCGCCGCGGAAAATCCCAAACGGCACGCGCGAGAAGTAAAAGACGCCGGCAAGATCATCACTGTTTTCGGCAGCTCGCGTCCCCGTGAAGGCGATCCGCATTACGCAATCGCGCAAAGTTTGGGCGCGGCGCTGGCCGGTCAGGGATTCACCGTTTGCAGCGGCGGCTATGGCGGGGTGATGGAAGCGGTGTCACGCGGCGCAAAAGAAGCAGGCGGATGCACGCGAGCCGTCACCGCTGAATTCTTCCGCGCGCGCGCGAATCGCTGGGTGGATGAAGAGGTACGCGTTAAGACGTGGCAAGCCCGCCTGTTCGAGCTCGTGCGCATCGGCTCCGGCTACGTCGCGTGTCCGGGCGGCACAGGCACACTCGTCGAACTCGCTGTTGTGTGGGAGATGATCAACAAGCGCGTCATGCGCGACAAGCCTTTCGTGGCTCTCGGCGAGTTCTGGCAGCCCATCATCGAGCGCGTTCGCGAAGTCGAAATCGGCCACGCTTCGAAGTGGGGCGAATCCACCGAGCGCCTGATTCACTTTGCTCACGCGCCCTCCGACGCCGCCGATTACCTCGCCTCAAAATTGGCGCGCAATTCCGGCGCCGCGCATTAACCCGTTTTCAGGACTTTCGCGCGGCAATTGCGTTGACGCCTTCCGCAACTTGACACCGCGCGCCGCTTCCCGCATTTTGAACGGGTGAGCCGCTCCGCCGAGGAACTCCTCGAATTTGGCCGCCTGCGCGAAATCGTCGCGCGCTACTCCACATGCGCGCCGGGCCATCGCACGATTGACGCACTCGCTCCGCTGACAGACGCCGATGCGCTGCGCTCGGCATTCGGCCTGATCCGCGAGGCCATCGCCTATCTCCGCTCCGGCGCGGAACTCGGCTTCGGCGGCCTCGCCGACCCGGCCGACTGGCTCGTGCGTCTCGCAGTGCCCGCCTCGTCTCTGGCTGCGGCGGAAATTCTCGACGCGGCCTCGCTGATGGATACGTCCGCCAGCCTGAAACAAACGCTTCGCGGCGAAGCGGGAACAAAATATCCGCGCCTTGCTGAACGCGCCGGCGCGCTCGCCGATTTTCGTTCGTTCGCGGCCGAGATTCGCCGCGTCATTCTGCCCAATGGCGAAATCAGCGACAACGCTTCGCCCGCGCTCAAGCGCATCCGCGCGACGATTGCCCAGTCGCGCGAAAGCATTCAACGCGGACTCGAAAAAATCCTGCGCGGACGCGAAAACGATTCGCACGAAGACTACGTCACGCTGCGCAACGACCGCTTCGTGATTCCCGTGCGCTCCGCTGACCGCCGCGCGATCCCCGGCGTCGTCCACGGAGCCAGCGCCACGGGGCAAACGCTTTTCGTCGAGCCGCTCGAAACCATCGAGCTGAATAATCGCCTCGTGCATCTCGCCGAAGAAGAAGCCGCGGAAATCGCGCGCATTCTTTTCGAATTCACGGAGCGATTGCGCGCCGATCGCGGTCCTCTCGAATTCGCCGCGGTCACAATCGCGGATCTGGATTCCGTCTTCGCTCGCGGACGTTACGCGCGCGAATTCGACGCCACCATCCCCGAATTTTCCCAAGACAATCACCTGCGCCTCGACGCCGTGCGCAACCCCGTGCTCGAAGACAATCTTCGCCGCAAAGATCGCGCCGTCGTGCCCATGTCCCTCGAGCTGGGCGGCAGCGAAACCGTCATGGTGATCAGCGGACCGAACACCGGCGGCAAAACGGTCGCGTTGAAAAACGTCGGCCTGGCCGCGCTTGCCGCGCAATCGGGAATTCCCGTTCCCGCGCAACGCGCCGAGTTGCCGCTTTTCGATTCCGTCCTCGCGGACATTGGCGACGAGCAATCCATCAGCGCCGATCTTTCCACATTTTCCGCGCACATGCTGAATTTGAAATCCATGCTCGAGCGCGCCACCGACCGCACTCTCGTGCTCGTCGACGAAATGGGCACCGGCACCGCCCCCGAGGAAGGCGCGGCAATTGCCGTCGCGCTCCTCGAGGAATTTCGCCAGCGCCGCTCATTGACCCTCGCCACCACGCATCACGACCGGCTGAAATCCTACGCCTCCACAACTCCAGGTATCGTCAACGCCGCCGTCGAATTCGACGAGGAAAATTTGCGCCCCACCTATCGCCTGCTCACCGGAGTCCCCGGTGTTTCCAGCGGCATACAAATCGCGCGCCGCCTGGGCCTGCCCGAACGCGTGATCGAGCACGCCAAAGCCGGACTTTCGCCAGAGACGCGCGAGGCTCGCGAGCTGATTCGGTATCTTCACCGCAGCCGCGACGAAATGGAACAAATTCAGCGCCAGGCGAAAGACGAATTGCGCCAGCTCGAAGCGGAGCGTCGCGTGTTGCAAACTGACTGGGTCGAGCGCCAGGGAAAGCGCATCGTCGAGCTCGAAAAACAATTCGCCGCGACAACCAAAAAACTCGAAACCGAAGTCGCGCGCCTCACTGCGGAAATCACGGACCGCAAGTTCCGCGCGCAAGCGGAAAAGTTCGGTGCGCGCCGCATGTCGAAAATTGAATCTGACGCGCGCAGCGAAGCCGACGCCGCCGTACTCGACACCTTATCCTCCTCGCAGGCGGATCTCGGCGTGCTACCGGAAGTCCCCAAGCCTGTCGAACCGGAGCGTCTCGCTGAAGGGATGCGCGTTCGCGTGCGCGGCATGAAGGAGCCGGTTGTCCTTCGCCGTCACGACCTGAGCTTCGCGGAAATTCAGGCTGGCCCCATGCGCATGAAAATCCCGCTCGCCGATATTCTCGGAATTGAAAGCGAAGGGGCTGGCTCATCGAAAGACGCAGCGCCGCAACGCCACGTCACCGTGCACTCCACTCGGGCCGACGAGCCTTCCGCGCTCGAAATCAACGTCATCGGCAGCACGGTCGAAGAGGCCTCGCGCCGCGTTGATAAATTCCTCGATGCCGCCGCGCTCGAAAATCTTCCCAGCGTCCGCATCATTCACGGACACGGCACGGGCGCCCTTCGCCGGGGCCTCGCGGAATTTCTCTCCGCGCATCCGCTCGTCGGCAAATTTTACGCCGAAGCCGAAGACCGCGGCGGCGCAGCCATCACCATCGTTGATTTGAAGTCTTAGCCCCTCCGCGCTACATTGAGGTGTTTTTCGAGTTTCGAATTTCGATTTTCGATCTTTTATGGCTGAAGCTGGCTCATTCGCGGATCGCGTCAAGCAGCAGGCGGACATTGTCCGCGTCATCGGCGAATACGTGCGCCTGAAAAAGGCCGGCCAGAATTTCAGCGGCCTCTGCCCGTTCCACCAGGAAAAAACTCCGTCGTTTTCCGTTCACGCCGTGAAGCAGTTCTATCATTGCTTTGGCTGCGGCAAGAGCGGCGACGTTTTCAAATTCGTAATGGAGATGGACCGCCTGACGTTCCCGGAAGCCGTGCGCGCCGTCGCCGAAAAGTGCGGCATCGCCGTGCCCAAGCCACGAGAACGCTCGCCCGAAGAGCGCCGCGAAAATCAGCAGCGCAGCGCACTCGTAGAGATCCAGCGCGAAGCGGCGACTTTTTACACACGCGCGCTCAATTCCACAGCAGAGGGCAAAGTCGCGCATGCGTACCTCGGAGATCGCGGTCTTGACGATGAAACCATCGAGCGTTTCGCTCTGGGCTACGCGCCTTCCTCCGGCGACGCGCTTCTGCGCCACCTCAAGCCCAAATACGCCGAAAAGCTTCTCGAATCCTCCGGCCTTTTCTCTCGCGAACAATCCGGCCGCCTCTACGACCGTTTCCGCCGCCGAATTATTTTCCCCATCGCCAACGAATCCGGCAAAGTGATTGCCTTTGGCGGACGCGCGCTCGGCGACGACAACCCGAAATATTTGAATTCGCCCGAGACGCCCATCTACACGAAAAGCAACGTCCTTTATCATCTCGATCGCGCCAAAGAATCCATTCGCAAAAATGATTTCGCGGTTTTGGTCGAAGGCTACATGGACACCATCGCCGTCGCGCGCGCGGGAATCACGAATGTGGTCGCGAGTTGCGGCACCAGCCTCGCCGAAGGCCAGATGAAACTGCTCGGCCGTTTTTCGCGCCACGTGGTGGTCAATTATGATCCTGACACCGCCGGCCAGGCCGCTACCGAGCGTTCCCTCACGCTGCTGCTCGAAAAGGAATTCGACGCTCGCGTGCTGGCGCTTCCCGCCGGCGCGGACCCTGACAAGTTCATCAAGGAAAATGGCGCGGAGACTTATGCCAAGCTTCTTCGTGAAGCGCCATCCTACCTCGATTATCTGATCGGCCGCGCGCGACGCATGGACCGCTCTACTGCCGAAGGAAAACTCGCCGCCATGAATTTTCTGATGCCCTACGCGCAACGTGTCCCGAATCGTCTTCTGCGCTCCGAGCTTGCCTCGAAAATCGCTTCCGAGCTGCGCGTCGAAGAGCCTGTGCTTCGCGAAGCGCTCCGCCGCGCCATCGCCGAACGTCGCAGTGAAGTGAAGCCCAAGGCTGAATTGATGACGCCTTCGGTTCGCCCCGCCGAGCGCCGCCTGATGCAAATGCTCGTCGAAGCCGAAGGCTTTCGCGAAAATCTCGCCCTCCGCGTCACGGAAGGCTCGTACCACAAGGGACTCGAAACCGAAAAGATTTTCGATGCGCTCATCGAAGCAGTGAGTTCTGGCGCGCGTCCTGACCCCGCTGCTCTCGCCGAATCATTGTCTGAAAACGACCGGCGCCTCCTGTTCGAAATTCTTTTTGAGTCCGCGCCCGAAGGCACTTGGGAAGAAGCCGAAAGCTGCCTCAGCGCGCTCAAAAAGCGTCAATTGGAGCATGAAATCTCCCTGCTTCAGAGCCGCCTCGCCGCTCAGCCAAGTCCCGCCGAGCGCCGCGAAATTTTCACCCGCGCCCAGGAGGTCCGCAAGTTACTGGCGGAATTGCAGTAAGAGGTAGTGGTCAGTTTGCATTTTCTTAATCGTGACAAAAGAGTTCAAACTGAACCCTTTACCCCGCAAGAACTAAAATTGACGCCGTATACCCTTCAACGCTATGCTAGCAGGGTTTCGGGCGAAACGAACGGCTGCTCTGGTGCATCTGATACAATGGGCGCAAGTTGCGCGGCACAGCCGGTGAAAGATCGGGCGCGGGCGGAAGGTTTAAGGTTTTCTTCGTGGTGCGAAGCCACCATTTTCATCCGTCATATTATTATCGTTAAGGACTCTGCTCGCCGGAGTGTCGTTTCCGGCTGAGCCAACTATTGTGCGGTACGCGCTCTGGCAGCGGCCTAGCGCCCGCCCCGCTTGGGGGAGGACACTTGACTTTGGCAATTGAAGAGAAATACGACCAGGTACGTCAGCTCATCAACATGGGCAAGGAGCGCGGTTACCTTCTTTATGACGAGGTAAACGACATCCTGCCGGCGGAAGTTCACTCTTCCGAGGAAATCGATGACTTGCTCTCGACTTTCGAGCGCTATGGCATCGACGTCTACGAAGACCTCTCGAGCGCCAAGGCCGCCATCGCCGCCGGTGAAGCAGGTGAAGCTGCCGAGCCTGCAAAAGAAGAGCCATCGTCCTCGGCCTCCGATAACGAAGTCGAGCTCGACCTCACGCCCGGCGCGCTTGAAAAGACAAACGATCCCGTCCGCATGTATTTGCGCGAGATGGGCACTGTTCCGCTGCTGACGCGCGAAGGTGAAGTGGCGATTGCCAAGCGCATCGAGCGCGGGCAACTCCTCGTCCTCAAAACCATCACACGCTCGCCCGTTGTGCTCAAGGAAATCATGGCCATCGGCGATGACCTTCGCCAGGGCGCGCGCTCCATCAAGGAAATCGTTCAGTTCGACGATGAAGAGCTGACCGAAGAGAAAATCGAAAGCAAGACCAAGCAGACCCTCAAGCAGCTCGACCGCATCGCCAAACTCTACCTGCAAGCCTTGAAGCAGGCGCTGAAACTTGAGCGCACGGCCAAATCCAAGAAGCGCGCCTACCTGCACGCCCGGTATGCTGTCGCGCGCACGCGTATCGAGATGTCCAATCGCGTTCGCGAAATCGAATTCAATCTGTTCGAACGCAAGCGCCTCATCGACAAGCTTCGCCAGACTGTCGAGCGCGTTCACGCCCTCGAACGCGAAATCATCAAACTCGAGCGCCGCGTGGACGCCTCCAAGGGCGACGTCCTCGCCGAAGCGCGCCGCGACCTGAAAGACCGCCGCACCGAGCTGCGCGAAATTGAAATCTCCGCCGAAGTCAGTCCTGCGGAGCTGAAGCGCACCTTGCAAGTCATCGTTCGCGGTGAAATCGAAGCCGAGCAGGCCAAAAAAGAATTGATCGAGGCCAACCTCCGCCTCGTCGTCTCCATCGCGAAGAAATACACGAATCGCGGTCTGCAATTTCTCGACTTGATTCAGGAAGGCAACATCGGCTTGATGAAGGCCGTCGACAAATTCGAATGGCGCCGCGGCTACAAATTCTCCACGTACGCCACGTGGTGGATTCGCCAGGCCATCACGCGCGCCATTGCCGACCAGGCGCGCACGATCCGCATTCCCGTGCACATGATCGAGACCATCAACAAGCTCGTGCGCACCAGCCGCCAGCTTGTTCAGGAACTCGGCCGCGAGCCTACGTCGGAAGAAATCGCCAAGCGAATGGATATTCCCGTCTCGAAGGTGCGCAAGATTTTGAAAATCGCGCAGGAGCCTATTTCCCTCGAAACTCCCATCGGCGAAGAGGAAGATTCGCATCTTGGCGACTTCATCGAAGACAAGGCCGTCGTCTCGCCTTCGGACGCCGTCATCAATCTCAGTCTCAAAGAACAAACTTCTTCCGTTTTGAAGACGCTGACGCCGCGCGAGGAAAAAGTCATCAAGATGCGTTTCGGCCTCGACGATGGCAGTGAGCACACGCTCGAAGAAGTCGGCCAGTCCTTCGCCGTCACGCGCGAGCGCATTCGCCAGATCGAAGCCAAAGCTCTGCGCAAGTTGCGCCATCCATCGCGTTCGCGCAAGCTCCGCGCCTTCCTGGAAGGCTCCGCCAACGAATTCTAGTTCTGGCATTCTGTAGCTCGGGTCCCGGCGACGCCTCCCGCCTGACCCGAGGTTTGCGAAGAAGAGGTATCCTGAGCATGTCTTGGCCTCGGGTCAACTCGCGCCCGGCGCAACAATTTCAAAGAACGACGCGCACGCAGCCACCTGCTGCTTCGAATTCTGCGGATCGTAAAAGACTGGCACAGTCATTCCCGCGTAGAGCGAGCGTGTCGAATCAGGCCCCGACTCTGCAATCGTCTTCCCGTTCGCATCCTCGAATTCGTAAGTAATGATCGAATTGCTCTTCACCGTGCGCTGACCTGTCACCCGCGCCATCGCCACCGCCCCATTTTCCATCAGATGCTGGTCGCGAACGATTCCGCTCCTCACCAAAAACGGAACGCACGCGATCAGCACCGCCAGACACGCGAGAAAGATTTGCGGCCCGTGGAAATCGGCGAACGAATGTGCGCCGTACCAAAGCCCATACAAATTCCAGATCAAGAACCCATCGAGGACGAACACAACCAGCAGCACCGCCGTCACCATGATTTTCCCGCGCGCTCCCAGGCGTACCGGCCGCGGCGGCGGCAACGAAATCATAAAATCGTATTGCTCGGACTTCTCCTTGCTGACGCTGGCCTTCGCGGCTGCCGCAAAAGAAGCAGCCTCGTTCTCGCTCTTCGCCCCTGCCGCCTGCGGCGCGCGCAACTTCGTCAGGCCTTGCCTGGCGCCCGCATACACAAATCCCAGCAGTAAGGTGGGCAGCGTCGCGAACAATATTGCCCCCGGCCAGTTTCGCATCACGAAACCGAAGCCGACGATTCCGATCAAGTCGAAAACAACGATGAGCGCCGGCAAAAGCCATGTGACGCGCGTCAGCTTCCGCACCGCCGCTTCGCGATTCCATCCGCACTTCGCGCAATACGGCGTACCCACGGCCATTTCCGCCGCCGCCCCGCACTTCGGACACGTCACCTGCGCCATCGAAGGCTGAACACCTAATCCTTCCCAGGCATGACAACTTCGTAGGATGACATCACAGAACTGATCTGCAGTTCGGGGTTTCGCTGATCATAGAACACCGGCAGGCGCATCCCTTCATAGAGTTTGCGGGTGGGGTCCATCGTCGTGGAACTGAACTTCTTGCCGGAGGAGTCTTCGAATTCATAGGAAATATTCGAGGTCTGATCGTAGTCGAGGATTGTCGGGTGATGGTTGCCAGGACCACAGTGCCGTTTTGCAGGAGATCGCGCTGCTGGATCCGGCTACGCCACATGCCGTACGGAAGCGCAATGAGCACCAATGCCACGCACCCCATGAGTAGATCACCTTTGGGTGCTGCTGCGACGGAGTGTGCTGGCAACCAGTCCCTGTACAATCGCGCGCCCGTCGCGATGCCCACCGCCAAAGCAAAGAGGGGAACGACGAAGAGTATCAGCTGCCCTGAAAACTTCATCCGAATCGGGCGTGGGCACGGCAGCGACAGAAGCACGCGCGATTCCTCAGAC
>DASZCH010000025.1:0-8773 GCA_035943235.1 Candidatus Acidiferrales bacterium | reverse complement strand
GCCACGTGCCAGCGTCACCACCATCGACCGCACGATGATGTAGCTGACGATCAGCGCGCCAAGCACATGTGTCAACCCGAACCACCGCGAAGCCCGCGCCTCGGTCATCAACTGCGCTTCGAAAAGCATCGCCACCGCCGCCGCAATTCCCGCCGCAAGCTGCGCAGGCCCGCGCGCAAAAATAATCCCGAGAATCGGCAGCACGCTGATCACCAAAATCCCTCCGGCGCCCGCGAGCGTCTTCGCCACATTGAAGTCGAATCCCGCGAACATATTTTTCGTCATGCCCTTGATGACGTTCCCAATTCCTTCCTGCCAGCGGATTCGCAGAAAATTCTCGCTCGGCGCGACGTTCGAGCGAAATCCATTCTGCTTCACCAATTTTCCCAGCTTCATGTCGTCAAGCACTTCCATCGCCAGCCGCCGGTGCGTCCCAATCGCTTCATAACTCGACCGCCGGATCATTTGAAACGCGCCCACGCCCATATACACTTTCGATTTCGGATTGCTCACGCGCCATGGTCGCACGCCGACTGCGAAGCACACGCCCAAATATCCCACCGCTGTCGGCTCCCAAAATCCTCGCAAATCGAGTCCGGCCAGCAGCGTCAAATGGTCGGAACGCTGCTGTTGCAACAGCCCCAGTGCTCGGTGCAACAAATCTGGCGCGAATTGCACGTCCGCATCCGTAAACACCAGCCATTCGCCCGTCGATTCGCGATACGCCATTTCGAGCGCGTGCGGTTTGCCCAACCATCCTTGCGGCAATTCGGCAATATGAATCACACGCAATCTGGAATCGCGCCGCGCGAAATCATCCAAAATGGCGGGCGTCGTGTCCAGGGAGCGGTCGTCCACCGCGATAACTTCGTAGTTGGGATAATCGAGCGCCAGCAGGGAAGCGAGCGCCGCGGGCAGTTTCGCCGCTTCATCGCGCGCCGCAAATAGAATGGAAACTCGCGGAAAAGTTGGTCCGTCGAACGCCGCCACGCGCGTCAGCGTGGGTATGCGCGCCATGCCTTGGTAGCTGAGCACGGCCGTCCAAATCCAGAATAACGCGACGGCGCTGAAGAAAAGTATGCCGAAGGTGTGCAATGATGGTTATTCCGAAGCGTAGATTAAACGAACACGCTATCCTATCATGCACGATGATTGTCACATGATTAGTAAACAGAACTGGTTCATGGAACGCAGTGAGTAAAGCCTTGAGCACCGTTGCGATCGTTGGAGCCGGTCGCGTGGGCCGTGCGCTCGGGCGCAGCCTGCGCGCGCGTGGTTGGCACATTGGCGCGGTCGTCACGCGCTCCGCAGCAACGGCGCGCTCGGCTATACGTGCGATCGGCGGCGGACAGCCCCACGGAGGCGCCACCCGCCGTGTGCTCGACGCGGACGTGGTTTTGATCGCCACGCCGGATGATTGCATTCGCGACGTCGCCGCGAAGCTTGCGCGCGCCGGAGGGGAAGAATGGCGCGGCAAAGTTGTGTTGCACACCAGCGGCGCGCTCGACGATCGCGTGCTTGAACCGCTCGCGCGTCTCGGCGCGGCCACCGGCACGATGCATCCGTTGCAAACATTCAGCGGCCGTGGTGTACCGCTGCTCGAAGGCGTTGCTTTCGCGATTCAAGGCCACGGACGCGCGCAACAGGCTGCTCGCCGCATCGCGCGCGCGCTGGGAGGCGCTCCCGTCAAGCTTCGCCGCGCGTCGAAACCCGCCTATCACGCTGCCGGCACGTTCGCCGCGCCGTATCTTCTCACGCTCGTCGAAGCGGCCACTCGCATTTTGATGCGCGCCGGTTTTTCACGCCGCCGCGCGCAGTCGGTGCTCTTGCCCTTGATCAGGCAGACACTCGCAAATTATGAACGGCTCGGCGCGCGCAAGGCTTGGACAGGTCCAGTCGCCCGCGGCGATTACTCCACGGTGGCGCAACATCGCATCGCGCTGGCGGAATGGCCGGAGGAATTTTCACAATCTTACGCCGCGCTGGCGCGCCTCTCCGCCCGCGTCCTCGCGACGCATGCGGAGGAAACTCTGCGTCATCTCCGCGGAGTTTTACCGAAGCGCTGAACAGTCGCTTTGGTCATATATGGAGTGCGGCGCCTGCCTGCCGCAGGCAGGGCTTGACGCCGCTTTTCCCGGCGGCGCTTTTATCGTGAGGGAGCTTTTGTGCTACCGGCAAACCTGGTTAAAATTGCTGGCTAACTCCTAAGGAGGAACTTTGTCGAAATTGCAAATCCCAGTCGAAACGCAAACGCTTGCGAACGGCTTGCGCGTGGTCATCTCGCCGGATCATTCCGCGCCCGTCGCCACCGTCGGCGTTTATTATCAAATCGGATTTCGTCTCGAACCCCGCGGCCGCAGCGGCTTCGCGCATCTCTTCGAGCACATGATGTTCCAGGGCTCCGAGCACGCCGGCAAAATGGAGCACATCCGCCTGATCAATTCTTCCGGCGGCGTTTTGAACGGCACCACGAATTACGACATCACGAATTATTTCGAAGTCGTGCCGTCCAATGCGCTCGAACGCGTTCTCTGGCTGGAAGCGGACCGCATGCGCGCTCTCAAAGTCGACGACGAAAATTTGCGCAACCAGCGCGACGTCGTCAAGGAAGAAGTGCGCGTCAACGTTCTGAATCAGCCGTACGGCGGTTTCCCCTGGCTCGATCTTCCGCCCGTCGCTTATCGCAATTGGCACAACGCGCACAATTTCTATGGCGATTTCGCTGATCTCGACGCGGCCACGCTCGAGGATGTCCGCACTTTTTTCCATACGTACTACGCGCCGAACAACGCCGTCCTCTTAATGGTCGGCAATGTGGAGCCGAAAGAGAGTTTTGAATTCGCGCGACGCTATTTTGAAGGCATCCCGGCGCATCCGGCCGTACCTTCCGCAGATACGAGCGAGCCGCCGCAGCTCGAAGAGCGCCGCGGCGAAGTCGAGGAAAAATTCGGCCAGCTCCCCGCGCTTGCCATCGGCTACAACATGCCGCAGCGCCACGACCGCGATTGGTACGCTTCTGTGCTTTTGGATCGCGTGCTCCATGGAGGTCGCGCGGGTCGCATTCACCGCAGCCTCGTTCTCGAAAAGCAAATCGCCATTGCCGCCGAAGGTGGAATGGGTTTTCCTGACGCATTCGAATACAACGGGCCGACGCTTGGCACAACGTCGATTTACCACAAGCCGGAATATTCGCCGGAAGCCACTGTCGCGGCGTTCGACGAAGTGATTGCCGAAGTTCGCGATAAAATGCTCGACGCCGATGAACTCGAACAAATAAAAGTAAAATGCCGCGCCGATTATTTTTCCATGCTCGAATCAGGAGGCGCCGGCGTTCCTCGATTCGGTCTGATGCACGCGCTCGCCTGTTTCACTCTTTTCGATAACGATCCCCAGCGCATCAACACCATTCTTGGCGAGCTGTCCGCCGTCACCGCCGCCGAAGTGCAAGCCGTCGCTCAAAAATATTTGACCCGCGAAACCCGTTCCATCTTGGTTCGCAAACCCGTTGCTCAGCCTGTCGCGGAGCAGGGAATTGCCGAAGGAGTCGCGCCGTGACCGCCGCTTCTGCGCATCCCGCAATTCCGATCACGCAAATGAGCGGGCCATTGAGCAAAAAACGTATAAACGGTTTTTGGCAGATCGGAGCTTTAGCTCCGGACACAAAATGGACTACAAAATGGGGCTTCAGCCCCTGAATTAAATCTGCTGAGGGAGAATCAGCAGGCGTTTCACAAACGGGTTTCGCGTAAGGGCACGGCTTCAGCCGTGCCGTAAGTCGCGCAAATGCGGCTTTAGCCGCTGAGGGAACGGCTTTCGAGTCTTGTAGTACCCGGTTAACGGTCAACGATCAACTCGCATCATCAGAGGTGCACGATGAACACGCTCCTTCAAGACGTGCGCTACGCCCTGCGCCTCCTGCGCAAATCCCCCGGCTTCACCGCCGTCGCCGTCCTCACTCTCGCCCTCGGCATCGGTGCCAACACCGCCATCTTCAGTGTCATCGAAAATGTGCTCTTGCGTCCGCTTCCCTACGATCATCCTCACCAGCTCATCGAAATCTGGAACACCTATCTTCCCGCCGTGCCGTTCGGCGGACTCTCTGCCGGCGATTTTCAAGACTGGCGCACCCAAGCCGCCACCGTTTCTGACATGGCCGGGTTCTCCTGGTTGGAAACAGGCGCGAACCTCACCGGCGACGAGTCCCCTCAGCGCGTCACGATCAATTACGCCACCGCCAATCTTTTCCCCCTTCTTGGCACCAAGCCTGCGGTCGGGCGCCTTCTCCTTCCCGCCGAAGACCGCCCCGGCAGCGCACCCATCGTCATCCTCTCCCATCATTTTTGGCAAAGCCGTTTCGGCTCTGATCCCGGCGTGCTTGGCCGCGCCGTCACGCTCGACGGCCTCCGTTACTCCATCATCGGCGTGCTTTCCGCAAGTTCTGGCGTTCTCGATTCATCCGATCTGTGGATGCCGCTCGGCCAGTTTGGCATCAACCTTACCAACCACACCTATCATGACATCCAAGCCATCGCCCGCCTCAAACTCGGCGTGACCATCGCGCAAGCCCGCGCCGAATTTGAAGCTCTCAATCGCCAATCCGCTGCCGCTTATCCCGCACCACATAAAGGCTTCGGCGTCCTCGTTCGGCCCATGCAAAATCCTGCCGCCGCGCAAATGCGCCAGAGCCTGCTCGTTCTCTTCGCCGCTGTGGGACTCGTCCTGCTTATCGCTTGCGCCAACATCGTCAATCTCCTTCTCGCGCGCAACGCCGCCCGCGAAAAAGAAATCGCGCTGCGTATCGCCATCGGAGCCAGTTCGCGGCGCCTTGTCCGCCAGCTTCTCACGGAAAGCATGCTCCTCGCTTTTACAGGGGGCGCTCTTGGCCTTGCGCTTGCCGCCGCGGGAGTAAACATTTTGTCCGCGCTTGCTCCTGCGAACCTTTCGTTCCTCCAAACTTCTCATCTCGACAACTTGGTTTTTCTTTTCACTCTCGGCGTGTGCGTTCTCGTCGGAATCATCTGTGGCCTTCTGCCCGCCTTGCAAGTTTGCAAAATGAACGTCAACGACGCGCTCAAGCAAGGGAGCAAGGGAACCAGCGCCCTTTCGGGCCGCAAACTTCACAGCTTTGTCGTCATTTCCGAAATTGCTCTCGCCCTTGTCCCGCTCGTGGGTGCCGGACTACTGCTGCGCAGCCTCCACGATTTGCTCAACGTCAGCCCCGGCTTCCGGGCCGATCATCTGCTCACCATGCACGTTCCCATCGCCACAATTCCCGACGATGCTTACAACAAAATGGCGCCCGCGCAGCAGCAAGCTGCCACGCAAAAGCAAAGCCTCGAATTTCTGCAAATCGTCCAGCAAGTCCACGCCATTCCTGGCGTCAAATCCGCCGCCGGAATCAGCCGCCTGCCGCTCGGCGCGGGCTTGCGCGGCACCGGCCGCTTCGTCATAGAAGGCCGTCCGATTCCTGATGCTGGGGTTCGCCCCATCGCCTCGACGCGCGTCATCACGCCGAGTTATTTTTCGACGGCCGGCATTCCGCTACTTCGTGGACGCGCTCTCACACAGGAAGACTGGAACGCTTCCAACATTGACATCAACGAAACAATGGCCCGCCGCTTTTGGCCCGATGGCAACGCGCTCGGCAAGCGCCTCAATTTCTGCTCGTTCGAACCTAAACCTTGCTGGTTTTCCATTATCGGCATTGTCGGCAACGTGCATCAATTCGGCCTCGATGCCGCGCCCACATACGACGCGTATTTCTGCAACGGCTGGACGGACTATCTGCTCATTCGCACGTCTTCCGACCCCCACCTCGTCGCCTCCGCAGCGACAACCGTGGTTCACAAAATTGATCCCATGCTTCCCGTCGACGCGATAAGCACGATGAGCGAAATCCTCGATAACACTGTTTCCCCGCGCCGCTTCTCGGCCATCCTTATCAGTATTTTCGCCGCGCTCGCGCTGGTGCTCGCCGCCATCGGCGTTTACGGAGTGATGAGCTATATGATTGGCAGACGCACAGGCGAAATGGGCATTCGCATGGCTCTTGGAGCGCAGCCGCGCGACGTGCTCCGCCTTGTGCTGGGTCACGGCGCGAAACTGGCATTGTGGGGAATCGTGATTGGCGCCGTCGGCGCGTTTTTGCTCACGCGTTTGATGGCCGGCCTTCTCTATGGTGTCAACGCGGGTGATCCGTTCACTTTCATCGGCGTTGCGGTTTTGCTGACCATCGTCGCCCTCGCCTCCTGCTACATTCCCGCCCGCCGGGCTATGCGCGTCGATCCCATGGTCGCTCTTCGCCATGAATGAAGCTCGTTATCCGCGCCAACGTGCAATAATTCGTAATTCACGAAGTCCGTTACAAGGGAACACGAAAGGAAAACAATGACCGCCGCTTCTTCGCATTCCACGGTACCCGTCACCGCTCCGGCGCTGGGACCTGAGCGGCTCGTCGCATGGCCGCACCGCACTATTCGCACGCTCGCGAACGGCATGCAAGTCGTGCTCGCCGAGCAGCACACGTTTCCGAAAATCGGCGTGGAATTATTTTTTCGCTCCGGTAATGCGCTTGTGTCGCGCCAGTCGCCCGGCCTTGCGGAACTGACGTCGCGCGTTGTTCGCACCGGCACAGCTTCGCGCACCAGCCGCCAGATCGAAGAGGATTTACGGCGCGTGGGCGCGAGCCTCGGCACGACGGCGGGCGCGGACACGAGCGCGATCGCGATTTCAGGACTTTCGGAATTCGCCGGCAAATTGCTCGCCATGGTGGACGATCTCGCGCGCAACGCGTCATTTCCCGCGGATGAATTTGAGCGCGAGCGCCGCCAGCGCCTCGAAGAATTGCGCATCGAACGCGCCACGCCGTCATTTCTGGCCAACGAGCGTTTTCGCCGCGTGCTTTTCAGCCTGCCCGCCGGGGCGGGCGAGCATCCCTACGCCATTGTCGCGCCCACCGAAGAGCAGGTCGAAGCCTATCAGCGCGACGCGCTCGTTGCGTTTTATCGCGAGAATTACGTGCCGTCGAACGCGCTGCTGATCGCCGTCGGCGATTTCGCGAGTGACCAAATGATGGCGCTTGTCGAAAAGACTTTCGGCGCGTGGAAAGCAGGCCCGGCGCCAGCATTAGCGGAAACTGTGTTGCCCGTTGCTCGCGGACGCGCCGTGCATCTGGTGCACTTGCCCGGAACCGTGCAGACCGAAATTCTGCTCGGCAATCTGGCCATCACGCGGCAGAGTCCCGACTGGCGTCGCACCGTTCTTGCGAATGCCATTTACGGCGGCGCTTTCAATTCGCGCCTCGTCGCGAATATTCGCGAGCAAAAGGGTTACACGTACAGCCCGCGCAGTGCGCTGCACTCTCTGCGCCATCACGGATATTTCAGCGTGCACGCCGCCGTGCGCAACGACGTGGTTGCCGCCACGCTCACGGAAATGTTTTACGAACTTGACCGCTTGCGCTCCTTGCCGGTCAGCGAAGGGGAACTCGCCGACGCGATCAATTATTTGAGCGGCGTTTTTTCGCTCGGCATCGCGACGCAAGACGGCCTGCTCGCGCAACTTTCAACTGTGTATTTGAACGCCTTGCCAGAAGATTACCTGGAAACATTTCGTGAGAAAGTCCGCGCGTTGCAGCCCGAAGATGTTCTCGCCGCAGCGCGCCGCCATTTCGATTCCGCGAACGCGCAAATCGTAATCGTCGGCGACCGCGCGCAGGCCGAGCCGCAGGCTGTACTGTTCGGTGACGTCAAAGTGTGGGATACTCACGGGCACGCACTCGCTGGATAATTGCGGGCGGGACGCGGAGGAGCAAAGCATGGGGCTGAATTCCCGCAAGGCTTTCGGACTTCCGGGCGCGCAAATGCTGTTTTACTTTTTTGTATGTGCGCTGATATTCGGCAGCGCCGCGATGGCGGCGAAGAAACAACCGCCGGCGCATCCGATTAATTTGAATACGGCGACGCTCGAGCAACTCGAAGAACTGCCAGGGGTCGGCCCGGTGACGGCGAAGTCGATTCTCGATTTTCGCGCGAAGAGCGGGCCGTTCAAGCGCACGGAAGACTTACTGGCGGTGCCGCGAATCTCAAAGAAAAGATTTCAGAAAATCGCGCGGTACATTACCGTGACGCCGCCGCGCGAACCCGCGAAAAGCAAGTGAAGCCGCTGCAAAGTTTCGCTCACAATGTCTGGTGAGAAGTTTTCGCCTTCGCCAGTTTTAGCGGGACCTGCTCCATGATTTCCAGCCCGTAGCCTTCCAGCGCCGCCAGTTTGCGCGGATGATTTGTCAGCACGCGAATTCTTCGCAATCCCAAATCAATTAAAATTTGCGAGCCGATGCCGCTTTCGCGCCACACCATCCGCTGACGATTCAAATCCTGATCGATTTCCACGCGCGAGTGAAAAAGAATGCGCGGCAGCGCCCCGGTTTCTTCCGCCGGAGAATCGATGCGGAATCCGCGCCCGGTGTGATGCAGATAAACGAAAACGCCGCGGCGCTCAGCGGCAATCGCTTCGAGCGAGCGGTCAATAATTTCGCGGCAATCGCAGGCGAGCGAGCCGAAAACGTCTCCCGTGAGGCAATGCGAGTGGACGCGCACAAGCGGCGGCGCGCCCGAAAGTTCGCCACGCGTGAGGGCGACGTGCACTTCGTTATCCGTTTCGCTGGCGAAAGCGATCATGCGGAAATCGCCATGACGCGTCGCGAGCACCGTTTCCGCGACGCGCTTGACGTAACGCTCGTGCCACATGCGATAGCGAATCAAGTCGGCGATGG
>DASZCH010000024.1:0-21886 GCA_035943235.1 Candidatus Acidiferrales bacterium | reverse complement strand
AGTGACATCCACGCGGAAAGGGCGGCGTAGGTTCGCTGAAACGTGGACTGGGCGTTTCGCTGCACACATGGGGTGGGCGCGGGAATCTGAGCAATGCTCTCGTAACAATTCATCCGGATGGCTCGGTGGAAACTTCTCTCGGCAGCCAGGACCTTGGCACCGGGACGCGCACGGTCATCGCCATCGTCACGGCCGAAACGCTCGGGCTGCCGGTGGAAGCGGTAAAAGTAAATATTGGCGATAATAAATATCCGCCGGCAGGCGCGTCGGGCGGTTCGACAACCGTCAGTGGCGTCAGCACCTCCACGCGCCGCGCGGCTACCGAAGCTTTGAACTCCCTGATCGCCAAGGTTGCTCCATCGCTCGGCGCTCCGGCAGATCAACTCGAAGCCTGGGACAGCAAAATCCAGGTGAAGGGCAATCCGGCAAAATCGATTCCTTGGAAACAGGCCTGCGCGAAAATGGGCGCATCGTCCATCACGGGCACCGGCAAGACCTCGAACGACTTGATGTCGAGCGGCGTCGGCGGCGTGCAGATGAGCGAAGTCGAAGTCGACACGGAAACGGGCGTGGTGAAAATCGTCAAACACGTCTCGGTGCAGGATTGCGGTTTGGTGATCGACGTGAGGACGGCTGAAAGTCAGGTCTACGGCGCCGCGATCATGGGCATCACCTATGCGCTCTTCGAGGAAAAAATCATGGATCAGCCGACCGGCCGTTGCTTGAATGCAAACATGGAATTTTACAAACTCGCGGGCATCGGCGACATAGGCGAAATTATTCCGCACATGATGACCGGACCCGGCTACGACGAGCGTGGCACCATCGGACTCGGCGAACCGCCGGTGATTTCACCGGGCGCGGCAATTTCAAACGCCGTCGCAAACGCAATCGGCGTGCGCGTGCCGGAGTTGCCGCTGACGCCTGACCGCGTCCTCGCGGCTCTCGGCAAAGGAGGCGTGGCGTAATGGATGCATTCGAGTACGCGAGTCCTTCAACTGTTAAGGAAGCAATCAGCCTGCTTGGCTCTGACTGGGAAGATGCCTCCGTCTTTGGTGGCGGCACGGATTTGATTTCGCTGCTCAAGGACGACATCGTAGACACGAAGCGCCTCGTGAATATTAAGAAAGTCGGCGCGCTCCATGCCATCAGAAACGAGAATGGAGCATTGCGAATCGGCGCTGCGGTCACGCTGCACCAATTGCTTTCGGCATCCGATGTTCGCAAGGAGTATCCCGCCATCGCCGACGCCGCGGAACGGATCGGCAGCCCGCAAATTCACAACATGGCCACCGTCGGCGGTTGGCTTTGCCAGCGGCCGCGCTGCTGGTATTACCGCAACGGATTCGGCCTTTTGGCGCTCGACAAGAACGGAAACTCCCTGGTCACGCAGGGCGACAATCGCTATCACGCCATTTTCGGAAATTCAGGCCCCGCAAAATTCGTCAGCCCGTCGAGCCTTGGCCCCGCCTTGGTTGCACTCGACGGCAAGATTCACATCGAAGGGCCGCGTGGCGCGCGCGACGTCGCGGCGGATCAATTTTTCGTGATTCCGCAGAAGCAGGGCGAACGCGAGCATGCTCTTGCTCCCAATGAAATCGTTACCGAAATCACGATTCCGGCCGCCTCACGCGGCATGCGCAATGCGATGTACGAGGTGCGGCAGAAGGAGGGTTTGGAGTGGCCTTTTGCGCTTGCTTCCGTCGCTTTGCGGATGCGTGGCAATACTGTCGAAAACGCGCGAATCGTTCTTGGCCAGGTCGCGCCAAAACCCTGGCTCGCCGATGAAGCGAGCAAGTGGCTTGAGGGAAAAACGATCAACGAAGAAAACGCCGCGAAGGCCGGCGATGCCGCCGCTCAGGGCGCGACGCCGCTCAGCCGCAACGGCTACAAAGTGCAGCTCGTGCGTGTCTCCGTGAAGCGCGCGCTACTTGCCGCTCTACGGGAATCCACAAACGCGGCGAAAGGAGGCGCATAGCCATGCTGAAACCTTCCGCAGGGCCCAGCCTGAATGTGCTCATCTCAACGGGCGAAATTTGCCGCTCGGTACGCTCGAAGAAGCTGTTCTACCAGCAGGACGAAGACGAGTCCGACGCGCGCAGCGCCGCTCCCTTCTGGTGCTCGCGCACCCAATCCACGATCGGCCCTGACGGTAAGATGGTCGGTCTCGACGAATGCCGCGCCGCCCGCGGTTGCTGCCAGACAGCCTAGTGACCCGTGCGCTTGAACATCTGTTCTTGATTATTGCGGCTGAGGCAGCCGGTAGTTGATTCGCAGTGGTCGCCGATGTGAAATAACGCTGTCTTTAACGCCCGAATTTCTCTCGCCCGAAAACTCTCGCCATCCGACTGTCACGCCCCCGCTGGTGCGCACTCGCGCGGAAAAGCGAAGCGAAAAACCGAATGACCGTCCGGGGGAGGCGGAGCGGCCATTCGCTTTTCACTTCATACAAACTGCGTGTTGCGCATTCAGGAAGCTACTGGTCTGCCACGAACAACCAAACGAAATCGATGCAGGCGCTGAACCTTACCCGATTATGGCTGCCGTGTCTTGCGACCGCTCAACCGTCGCTTTACCGTCCCCACCCCGAGCAACCCGACTCCAAGGAGGAGGAGCGAAGCGGGCTCTGGCACCGGTGAAACGCCCGTTGCGCTGGCGAGCGCTACAGGCGACGCGAAAAGAATTAAAACTGCGAAGAGAAGAAGAGTCACGATTTTTTGCATTTCCAATTTGTCCCTTACTTAGTTAGCGGCGCAAGCGTGCCAGCCTCGCGTGTCTCTAAAGCATTTGGCTTGCCAGGGGACGAGCGATGCTGCGAAAGAAGTTACCTGCCGGAGGACGTTTGTAGGATGCAACACATTGCGGATAACCCGTCACGTATTCAACTCGGCCGAATCGTACACGTCCGTACAAAACCGTATATTCGGTCGGGACAATACCTGAGAGAGAAAGCTTCCCAGCAACCGCGAACACCCGCCCTTGCTTGCGTAAATTAGGAGTGAGACAATTAGAAACTACGACGCACGCTTTGGAGGCCAAACAATGAAAGCGAAATTGGCGCTGGTGGCTGCAGTGGTCTTGATGGCCATGCCGGTCATGGCACAGGCCCGCTTGGGCACGGCGGCGAATCATGTTTCTGGAAATTACATGGAATTCCGCAACGCGGACGTTTATACAGGCCCGTGCTTTGCGAATTCCGAAGTGGGCTTGACCGGACAGGACGCCGTGCTCGCCTGGCAGGTCGCGAATGGCGAGTGGAATGGCGTGTCCCTGTCAGGATTGGGCGTGGTTGCCGTGGTTCACGCGAACGCGACGCTGGGCGATCCTTACGGGGATCCGCGGCCCGCAAAGGCGGCGTTTTTCGTCGACCAGCGCGCAAGCAATGCACAACGCGCTGCGCTGATCGCCTTTGCGCAATCCCAATCCGCCGGGTTACTGAATGACGTAGTCGCCGTCGCGCCCGCTCCGATTTCGTTCACGGCGGATTCAAACCGCATGGGCTGGCAGACGCTCGCAGTCGGTAACGTCGTGAAACTCTCCACGCGCGCCATCAACATGGGCGACATGATTTGCCACAACGAAGAAACGTACTATCCGCCGCTCGCCGGGCACTTGCAGCATTCCATGCCTGTGGTGGCGGTCGACAGCAGCTATCAGGGGAATTCGCTCGGCGTCACGTGGAAGGATTCCGATCGCCGCAGTTCGTTTGTCGGCAAATTCGCGGAATAAATTTCGGTTCCATCTCTGAAGGATAAGGCCCGCCATTTTTGGCGGGCTTTTTCTTTTATGGATTCCGTCAATGTCTGCTGATTCCAATTGCCCGGAAACCAGCCGGACGCGATAATCATCCCTAGAGATGAGTGTCAGTTTTTCATACAGGAGAATTGAGATGATTCGTCAGTTTGCGCGATACATCACGGGCATTTCGGTCATTACGTTGGTAAGTCTGGCGGCCACTGCGCAGGCGCAGAATTACAAAGCCGCGGCTGGAACTGCCCCGGTGCCGCCGGAAATCTCCGCCCCCGTACGCGCCTTGCTTTCGCCCGATTCTATTTCCGTGACCGGACCGAGCGGCCCTCTCTGCGAAGTCTGGCTGCGCGCGGCCATTCCGGCGGCCTCGCAACCGACAACCGCTCTCGGCGTCACTTATGGTCAGCTCGTCGACGGCTCGCTTGTGGGCGCCATTCATTTTGACGCAGCGGTAAAGGATTTCCGCAATCAGACAGTTCAGCCTGGCACATATGTCTTGCGCTATGCGCTCCAGCCGGTCGACGGGAATCACCAGGGCGTTTCGGACTATCGCGATTTCCTGCTGCTGACTCCTGCCGCGGTCGATACCGCCACCGCGAATCTCGCCGACAATGATCTTTACGCCCTAAGCCGCAAAGCCTCGGGAGCAGGACACCCTTCCGTGTGGAGCCTTGTGCCAACGACCAGCGCGCCCACTCTGCTGCCCGGCATCGCGCATGACACCAGCGATGATTTTTGGGTCCTCTACATGAAGGCTGCCATCGGATCTTCTCCTACGACGCTGGGCCTCGTCGTGTTCGGGCACGCGATGGAACAATAGCGGAAACAGTGAACCGCGCGGGACACGGTAAGAAAATCGCGGGCCAAAACAACTAACGATGTACGTCTGCAAAAATTGCGAGCAGCCCATTAATTCGGCGAGCGCCCTCTGCCCTTATTGCGGCGCGAGCCAGAGCGAGCCTGGTGCTGGCGAGGCGCCGAAGCCTGCAAAGAAACGCAGCGCCGCCAGGCTGCCCATCGCGATTGCGATTGTGGTGCTCGGCATCTGGGGCATCATCTGGTTCGCGTTGCCGCTGCGATTCCAGAATCCGCGCCCCGCGGCGGAAAAATCAGCAATCACTTCGCTGCGCGCCGTACAGAAAGACTTGGCCGCGTATCAGAATGGTGCCGGTTCTTTTCCCCCGACGCTGGAGGCGCTCGGCGAGCCCGCTGTTCAAGCGGCGCAGGAGGCCATGTCCGGTGGCTACGCGCTGCGCTATGCGCCGGGGCAGATCGATGCGGATGGCGGCGCCCATGGGTATTCGCTGCTTGCGGTACCGAGGAATTACGGCTACAGGAGCTTTTACACTGATCAAACGGGAGTCGTGCGCGCAACCCGCGACAGCCGCCCCGCAACAGCACAGGATCCCGTCGCGGGCACTCAGTAGTTGACATTCAGTGATGCGCGAACGCCGCGCCTTTCAACAACGTCACGCTCGTTGTTCGCGCAAAAAAAAATGCCAGCGGATAATTAGACCCGCTGGCACGAAAAAACGAACGGCCGCGCGCGCCCTTATCTTCGGCGAGACTTTTTCTTCGGGCGTGCCTTGGCCTTCTTTTTCGGCGCGGACTTTTTCTTCTTTGCAGTCTTTTTTGCCTTCTTGGCCTTTGCGGGCCTCTTCGCTTTAGCGCGAGGCTTGGCCGCCCGCTTTGCCGGAGCACGGCTGGCGGTCGGATGCTCCGCCGCTTCTTCGTCCTCGTCGGCTTCTACTTCGATTCCGACTACCTCTTCGGCGGTTTCTTCGTGCTCATCACCGCCGAGCTCGCCCTGTTCTTCTTCCTCTTCAAAGCCGGGGAGCTCGTTGTCTTCTTCCTCTTCGTGGAACTTGGCGTCGAACATGTTTCCTCCGCGGGGTAAAGAGCTCGGCGGCTGTCTTTCCCACTCGCTTTGTTTTAATCGCAGAGCCGGAAGTTTGTCAAGGCGCAAAAGTCGCCGGGCTCCTGGCATGTGTTCTGGGTTTGCGCCTGTAAGGGACGGAAGCGCTTTAGACGAAACGCGGATGTGACTGTAAGTCGCTCACTTATATTGACTTATTGCTTTGTGGCTACATTTAGCCGGTCGCCTGCTCTCAGGTCGCGGTCTGCCAGGAATGGATTCTCCTGTCTCAACGCTGCCACAGTCGTACCGTACGTATGCGCGATCGACCACAACGTCTCGCCGGGAAGCACGCGATGCTTCACCGACTGGTTATGGCCCGTCCGCTGTGCTGTTTTTTGCATGCGCGCCGTTGCCGGGTGGCGGGGGGTGGCGCGCTGTGGTGCTGCGGCATCCCGCACCGGGGTCGCTGTAGGATAGGTGTTCTCGTAAATACGAATTGTGCGTCCCCGCGGCGCTCGTTCCGTGCGGAGATGGTTCCACCGCTGAATCTCCCTCACGCTGACATCGTAACGCGAAGCGATGCCGTCAAGTGTGTCCCCGCGGCGAACACGATAGTGGATGAGTCGCGCGCGTGGCGGCGCCGTGGGAACAATCAGTTCCGTCCCGACGGCGGGCGGGTCCTTCGCGTCGATTACGTTGACGTTTTCCAGAGACGCGACCGTCACGTGATACTGCCGCGCAATGTCTCCCAGCGTTTGTCCTGGCTGCAATTTCGCGATGCGCCAAATCACGAGCTTGTCAGCGGGAATGGACGCAATTTCCTTCTGCAGTGCAGCGCCGGTTCCCTCCGGAACGTGCAAAGCGAACCCTGCCTCATTCGGCGTGATTCCCCGCACCAGCTCGGGATTCAGCGCCTCTAAATCGTCGAGGCTAGCGTCCGTGGCGTCGGCGACAAGGCGCAGGCTGATCGAATGGTTCAGCGTGACCGTGTCGAACTTCAGCGGCGGGTCTGGAGCCACGTGAATGCCGTACAGCAATGGATCCTTTGCGATCATTGTCAGCGCCAGAATGATGGGAACGTAATTCTTGGTTTGTTCCGGCAGCGCGTTGCGACGCTGCAGTTCCCAGAAATCGGCGTAACCGGTTCGCTCGACCGCGCGCGCCACATTCAGCGGTCCGGAGTTGTACGCAGCCATCACCAAATACCAGTCGCCAAACATTTGGTAAAGATCGCGGAAATGCTCTGCGGCCGCGCGCGTTGCCGCAGCCGGATCATCCCGCTTGTCGACCCAGTAATCTCGGCTGAGCCCATATTCCTCGCCCGTGTACGGCATGAATTGCCAGATGCCGCGCGCGCCCATGCTGGAAACAACGCGGGGCTTGAAGGCTGACTCCGCCTGGGCCAGGTAAATCAGATCCTGCGGCACGCCTTCTTTTTTCAGTGTCGATTCGATCATCGCGCGATAGCGGCCCGCGCGCTGCAAGCCGACTTCGACGATTGCGCGGCCGCGCGGCGACTCAAAAAAACTCAAATACTGAAGCACCGAGGCATTCACCGTAAGCGGCAGATCGTGCCGGATGCTGATTAGCTCTTTTTCCGCCATTGCCGCCAGGCGCGGGTCAGTCGCCGGAAGGCTTTCCATGTTGGCAATTTCTTCGATAGGCGCGGTTGACTCAGGCTGCGTCGTCGCTTGCGTATCGTCGGTCGTATCCGCGTCCATGTCGTCTTCGTTGTCGGCGGCGGCTTCGTCCTTCTGCTCCGCCTCCATCTCATAATTCTGCATGGTGTCGACGATGCGGTTGAAGAGCTCCTGCAGGCGCTGGTCGCCCGTGTTTTCGAGACCACTCGTCATCAGGTGGTCTAGGGCCGCGCTGAAATCCTTTCGAGCGACATCCAGTTGGCCGGCCTGATAAGCCTGTTGACCTGCGTCGTAACTTGCCTGAACCTGCTCAATCAGGGCATCGACTGCCGGATGAGGGGTTAATGCGAGGTCTTGCAGATCAGCAATATGCTCTGGCAGAGGTAGTTCGCCGATGCTCGCGGCGGCCACCAGGGACACTTGGGGCGTCGCGGCTGGCCGGCGGACTTGAACCGTATGCTTCGCGGTGTCTTCGCAACCCGCAGCGGCCAAAAACGACAGCGCAAGCGCCGTCGCCAGGATCGAGATCCCTTTCCTGCCCCTCATTCGCCCTCCGAGCCGCCTTCAGGTGTGACGGCTGGCCTCCGCAAACGTTATCTAACGCGCTTCTTCCCGCCCTACCTCGGTCAAGCAAACGCCATCAACGCCGTGCCTTTGCATGGCATGCTTGCTTATGTCCGGATGTATGGCGCTCTACAGAAAATTGTACGAGCCACGACAGGGTGGGTCAACCAGCTTGTCGAACAGGTGTTGACCGAAGCGAGACATCGAGTACTAGTCCAATTTCCCCCGATGGCACAGGCTAAAGCACGAATCTGCGATACCATCTACTCATGGATCAGGTTCATTTCGGGCCCTGGGAGATTCTGTGCGAGCCACTGGCAACCCGACGAGCATATTCAGCGATTCCGGCCGGCGGTCCCGAGCAATGTGGATGCGACCCTTGCGTGAACTTTGCAGCTGCGCGAGACCGAATCTATCCTCCCGAGGCGCTACAACTGTTCGAGCAGCTTGGCATTTCAATGTCTCGCGAGGTTGAGGTCTATCATCTCGCTCGGCTTGACTCCGGCCTGCATCTATATGGCGGGTGGTTCCACTTTGTCGGATCAATCGCTTCGGGGCCAGACGCCGGGAAGCAAATCAGTGGAGAGAGCCGCCCACCGGACTTCGTACATTTGAACGAACACTTTACTCTCGGATTTAGCACAAAGATTGCCCTGGCCCGAAAACCGTTCGTCGTTCATTCTCTGGTTCAGTTGGATTTCACCGCGGAGTGCCCCTGGGTCATATCCAAATCAGAACCCCGCTAATCTCCGCCGGACTTTCGCCCTTAGCCAGAGTGTCTATGCGAGAGCCTGCCGCAAGTCTTCGATCAAGTCGGCGGGATCCTCCAGGCCAATCGAGACACGCACAGTGCCCGGCTCGACGCCCGCGCGCTCGAGCTCTTCGCGCGACATGTTGTAATGCGAAGTGTAAATCGGCAGGATCACGAGCGACTCGACACCCCCGAGGCTCGCCGCGAGCGCAAAAAGTTGCACGCGGTCGCAGAAGCGCCGCGCTGCTGCAATTCCTCCCTTCAAATCAAATGACAGCATGCCGCCGAAATCGCGCATCTGGCGGCGCGCCATTTTGTGGTCGGGATGCGACGCGAGTCCCGGATAATGCACGCGCGCAACCTTCGGATGGCGTTCGAGGAATTTCGCCACCGCCATCGCGCTTTTGCACTGCCGCTCGATGCGCACACTCAGCGTTTTCATTCCGCGAATCAGCAGGTACGCTCCGGCCGGATCCATGCACCCGCCCAGGTAAATAATATTGTCGCGGACGCGATTGATCCACGCGCGCGAGCCGGCCACCGCGCCCGCAATCAAATCCGAATGCCCGCCAAGATATTTTGTCGCGCTGTGCACCACCATATCGAAACCCAGAGCGATGGGCTTTTGCAGCACAGGACTGGCGAATGTGTTGTCAACGATTGAGACCAAATTGAATTCACGAGCAATCGTCACGACTCTGCGCAAATCGACCAGCCGCAGCGAAGGATTCGTCGGCGTTTCGACGTACAGCGCGCGCGCCCGCGGCGTCACCAAATCCTCAACCCCGGCAAGGTCCGCTTCCACATGGCGCACGCGAATCCCGAAGCGCGGAAACAGGTCGCGCATCAGCCGGTACGTTCCGCCGTAAAGCTGCGCCGTCGAAATCACTTCATCGCCTGCGCTCAGCACCGCCAGCAGCGCGCTCGAAATCGCCGCCATTCCTGACGCGGCCACAATCGCCGCTTCCGCCCCTTCCAGCGCCGCGATTTTCTCTTCGGCGATTGTCAATGTAGGATTCCCGTAGCGCGTGTAAATGTAGGCGGAGCTTTTGCCCTCGGCCCAGCGCTTCATCTCCGCCGTCGACGAAAATGTGAACGTCGAGCTGCGCACGATCTCCGGAGCCACCGGTCCGCCGCGCCCATGCCTGGCCTCGCCCTGCTGTATCGCCGTCGTCGCATCCCCCCAGCGCTGCGCTAATTTCTTCGCGCCTGTCTTCTTGCGTGATTTCATGACGCCTCCCCCGGCTCCGTTCCTTGCTCCCGCTGCGCCGCCTTCGTCATTCGCTTCGCTCCTTACCCAATTTGTCATTCCGAGCGAGTCCCGATCGCTTTTCATCGGGACGACGAGGAACCTGTTTTTGCTGTCCCACGCCCCGTCATCATCTCAAATCTCGCCGCCGCTTTCGATTTGTCTTCGATCCGTCGCGCTCCTCACTCTTTGTCATTCCGAACCCGGTCGCCGATCTTTGGCGAACGGTGGTGAGGAACCTCCTTTTCCGCCGCCATCATCTCAAATCGCCCCGCCGCTTTCGATTTGCCTTCGGTCCGTCGCGCTCCTCACTCTTTGTCATTCCGAACCCGGTCGCCGGTCTTTGGCGAACGGTGGTGAGGAACCTGCTTTTCCGCCGCCATCATCTCAAATCTCGTCAGACATGAGAAAGCCCCGCGCCCGATGCCGCCTGCCGACAACCGGCCAATTGCCCTGCACGATTCTGTGTGATTACTGGGACAAATTTCTCATTGCAGTCTAAGAGGATTCGTATCCCAGCGACGGGGCCCTGCCGGATTTCTTGAGCAAATCTGCGGCGATCAGTACAGTTGCTTGCATTTCGCGTGGCCGATCGTGAATCGGCCTGAGAATCTTCCAAACGGCACAGACATCCTCGCCCAGCATTCGGCGGTAGAGCAAAATCCTAAAGACACCCAACTCTAGTTCTACCCTCGCCAATAACCCCTCAGTGTCGAAAAGTTTATCCAGTCCGGAGCCGATTATTCGAACTGAGATTGGATTACCATGAGTAAGGGCGTGCAGGCAGTCAAGGAACGGCTCATCAATGCCGGGCACCTTGTCCATGAGATGTGACAAGTTACCTTTGCCCAGGGCATCGTTGATCATCGCGTCCATATTAACCAGGGAAGGACTCTTGACCCGTTTAAATGTCTTTCGTTCCGCTTCTTTGAGAGTGTCATCCGTCGCCCAAACCAAGAACCATATCCCACGCTTCGTATATTCAATGAAGCTTCTCAGGGTCACGAGGAAATGAAAATCGTTGACTCCCCGCTGGCGTTGTAGTCCTTTACAAATCGCCTCGCTCGCGTTCAGGTAGCGAACAGCAACTAACAACCGATACTGGTTTGCATCCGGCTGCACAAAGCCATTCATGTTAGTCCCTCCGAGTGCACAAAGCATGACTGACATACACGGCCGATTGTAGCTTCTTCCTTGACTTTTAGTTAACTTTGTGGTAAATAGAATCTTCGGCGAAATATCCCAGCCGAAGCCAGAAGAATGGGAGAGAAAGACAGGCCGCGGAGACGCGGCCTTTTCGCTTTTTATGCGCTTTATAAATTCTAATCGAGTAAATTTGGGAAATTAGAACTTGACCCAACTTACACAAAACACACGATCGAGACCAAGTCTAACCGAGTTTTTCTGCATTTTTTTCAAAAAATACTCGATTAGAATCCACAGCCTCTCATTTGCCGGTCACGAAGCTCCTGTTCCGCATCACCGTCCCCGCTCCGTGCGCAGCCAAAGAACGACTTCCCGGTCGCGCCTGTCCCTGTTCGCTGATCACTGTCCACTGACCCCTGACCACTGCCTTACATCAGTGGCCGTTGGCAGCAGACGCCGCCTCTTCGTCCTCCGTCGCGTGAGGTTTGTGGGCGGCGATAATTTTCTGCGCGATTTCCGCAGGCACGAAATCGTAGTGGGAAAATTCCATCGAGTAGCTGGCGCGCCCTTGCGTCATCGACGTCAAATCGTTCGCGTAACTGAGCATTTCCGCGAACGGCACTTGCGCGCGTACAACCACGTTTTGCCCGCGCGTCTCGCTGCCGCTGATGTGCCCGCGGCGCGAACTGATATTGCCCATAATGTCGCCGGAATATTGATCGGGCGCGTAAACTTCCACTTTCATGATGGGCTCGAGCAGCGCGGGCTTGGCCTGCTTCATCGCTTCCTTGAATGCGAGCGCGCCGGCGATTTTGAACGCCATGTCCGAGGAATCCACGTCGTGATATTTGCCGTCGTAAAGGCTGGCGCGAAAATCCACAACGGGAAAGCCGGCGAGGAAGCCCCGTTCCGATGCGTCGCGAATTCCCTTCTCGACCGACGGAATCCAGTTCTTTGGAATCGCGCCGCCAAAAACATCGTCGACGAATTCAAAACCGCTGCCGCGCGGAAGCGGCTCCATTTTGATGCGGCACAATCCGAACTGCCCGTGGCCGCCCGTCTGCTTCTTGTGTTTGCCTTCCGCGTCGGCCTTGGCGCGAATCGTTTCGCGATAGGCGACTTTCGGCGGATGCAGCGCCAGATCGACGTGATAGCGCTTGCGCAGTTTCGCAACCACCACTTCGATGTGCTGCTGGCCCGCTCCCGCAAGCAAAAATTCTTTCGTCTGCGGATCGCGGCTGAAACGCAGCGCGGGATCCTCTTCCAAAATGCGGTGAATCGCGACCCCGATGCGATCCTCGTCCGCGCGTGTTTTCGGCTCGATCGCAAACGTGATGGAAGGTTCCGGCAAATGCGCGGGCGGATAATAAAGCGGCGCCGATTTGTCGCCGAGCGTGTCGCCGGTCGTCGTGTCTTTCAATTTTGCGATGGTCCCGATGTCGCCCGCGTGCAATTCGTTGATGGCAGCGGCCGTTTTCCCCTGACGGATTTCCAGATGCTGAAAGCGTTCGACGGTATTGCGATTGAAATTTGCGACGTTGGCGTCATTATGCAGCACGCCGCTCAACACTTTGAAGTAACTGATGCGGCCCGCGAAAGTGTCTGCAATCGTCTTGAAGACAAAAAGCGAGAGTGGCTCTTTGTCGCTGATTTCGCGCTCAATGGTTTCGCCCTTGCGCGCGGGTTCTTTGTAAGCGGGCGCTTTGCCGCGGTCCGCGGCGGACGGGAATGTTTCCGCGATGAAATCGAGAATTGCATCACTGCCAATATTGTGGAGCGCCGAGCTGACGAGCACGGGATAGATGCGCTTTTCGAGCACCGCTTCGCGCAGACCTTTCTTCAAATCTTCCACCGGCAGCGTGCCTTTATCGAAAAATTCCTGCATCAGCTCGTCGTCGATTTCCGCCACCATTTCGACCAACGCTTCGTGCGCCGCCTTCGCAGCATCGGCCATTTCGGCTGGAATCTCTTCGACTTTCGCTTTGCCATCACCGTCGGCCGTATAGGTGAGAGCTTTCATGGCCACAAGATCGATCACGCCTTTGAAATTCTTCTCCGCGCCGATAGGAAGCTGGACAGGAACGGCGCCGCGTCCAAAAACTTGCTGGATCGACTCCAGTGCGCGCTCAAAGCTGGCGAGTTCGCGGTCCATCCAATTAATGACAAAGGCGCGCGGCAGATCGTATTCCGTCGCGTAGTCCCACACTTTTTCGGTGACCACCTGGCAGCCTGCGGCCGCGTCAACAAGAATTAGCGCGGCATCGGCCGCGATTAGCGAAGCTTTTGTGTCGTTAATGAAAGTGGAATAGCCGGGCGTATCGAGGAAATTGATTTTGATCTTATCGGATGCGCCCCACTCGGCGTAGGCGAGGCCGGTATGTATGGAAATTTTCCTTGCGATTTCTTCCTCGTCCCAGTCAGTGACGGTGGAACCGTCGGTGACTTTGCCGAGACGCGGCGTCATGCCCGCAGTGAACAGCATCGACGACACGAGCTGCGTTTTCCCCGTGTCGCCGTGGCCTACAATGCCCACGTTTCTAATTTTCTCCGTGTTATAGACTTTCATGTATCACCTCGAAGGTCCCGTGCCCGAACGGCGCGGGACCGAAATATCTCCATGCTCCCAGCCAGATTCGTGATCCTAGGAGTTTCCGAAGATGGGACTGCGCAGGATAAATTGCGCGAAACGGCGTGCGACGAATTTTGGGCTGGTTGCAGTTTTGTAGCGGCGGCCGGACGGCCGAGAGGATAACGACAAGCGCAAACGAGTCCGAGGCGCATCGGAGAAACCGTTTCGCCTCCTGCGGAAACCGGATGCTAGCACACGGCTCGCTGCCTCTTCAACCTTCGTCGCGTAATAGGGGCAAGTCTTGAATAAAAATGGAAGGACAACGTCGCAAGAAAAAGGAAGCCTTTCGCCTGGGGGCTACCGCAAAAGAAAATTGCACCTTCAAACCTGAACATTTTTGCGCATATTTGACAAAAACCGTGCACTCTAATTGAATAAATACTTTTATTTTAGTCGCTTAGCAGTGCCAGGAAAGACGTAACTTTTGGTGCGCCACATGCAAGATGGGCCGTGGGGCATCTGCGAGTGTCCTGGGGGAGGCCATTCATTTTATGAAAACAAAGCTCTTTTTGGGTCCATTGCTCGGCACCCTACTTTTTGCGGCTGCGCCGGCATTCGCCGGCAGTGCTAACTTCTCATTCAGTTTCGGCGGACCCGACGGGACCCTGGGAACAAGCCAAAGCTACGCCTCGAACGGCGCAACGGTGACGGCCTTTGGTTATGTTTGTTCGGCGGCGACTCCTTCCAGCACTGACACGCTCTCGAATTGTTCAGCCACGGCTCTCTACCAAAAGAGCGATGGACCGAACGAAACGGGATTGGGGCTCGCGGGTCAAGGTGGAGGCCAAAACGAAATTGGTTGGGATGGCCCCAACGCAGACTACGTGGTGGGCCTTGATGTGAGCCAGCTGTTTAATCTGGGTGCGACGTCAATGACGCTTAGCTTCGGCAGCGTGCAGCCCGGCGAAGCATTTGCGGTTCTTGGATACGCGTCCGATCCGTTTACGCAGAGCAGTTTCGCGCTCACGAACACGAGGGCATTCGTAGGGAATGACGGCTCAACAAGTGCGCAGATTTTCTCAGCAACATTCAGGCTCGACGCAAGTGACGAATATCTTGTTCTGATTTCGCCATGCGACGCCAGCGCCAGCACAACCTTGCCATGCGGCGGCAATATCACTCTGGACTCGCTCACGGCGACGTCGCCCACACCGGAGCCGGACACGCTTGTTTTGTTAGCTACTGGTTTGCTGGTGTTCGGATTTGCGGTGCGGAGGCGCTTCGCGAATCAGCCGATATAATCGGCATCTCAATTAGCTAACTTTCTGGTTTCTTTAGCGCCGGGCCGTTCTCCCCTTCGGTCCGGCGTTTTTGTTGGGCACCAGCCCGTGGAAATGCGGCCATAGCCTCAACGGTCTTCCAGGGTCACGGCAAGGGGGCCCCCCATGCATTCTATTGGAATTCCCCGGGCGGCAGTATGGGGCAAAGAATGAATATTTTTGCGCATATTCGGTAAGAATCGCGGGCACTAAGACGTAAACGCTTTATTGTTCATTAGCTTAAGAGCATACGCCGGATTCAACGTTTGGCGCACTACATGCAAGAGATCAAGCTGGGTAGGACAACAATCCAGGGAGGCTTTTTGTCATGAAGGCAAAGTTTGCAACGATGATTTTGGCAGGGATGTTTTTCGCGGCGGCGCCGGTTTTCGCAAGTGGAGTGAATTTCGACTTCTCAACGCCCGCTGGTGCGCTCGGAGTTTCGCAGACGTACACCTCGAACGCCGTGACTATCACGGCATACGGATTCTCCGCATGTTCTGGCGGAATCACCGTGGCTCTTACCAACTGCTCCCGGAACGATCTCTACGGTAAGACTTCTGGCGGCGACGAAAACGGACTGGGATTGACGGGAACCGGCGATTTCGAAATCGGGACCAACCAGATGGTCCAGCTAGACCTTACGAATCTGATCAACGCAGGGGCTACTTCCGTGACGCTGCAAATCGGAAGCGTGCAAGCCGGCGAAGGATACGACATCTGGGAAGGCAGCACGTTGGGATCATCGGGTTCGCTCGTTCTAACGAATGGACAACTCGACGAAACACCTTTCACTGTCAACCTGAACAGCAAGGATCCTTACCTGGGTGTCAGCGCTTATGCCGATGATGTCTTGCTGAGCTCCATGGCTGCTTCACCGACACCAGAACCGGGCACTCTTGCCTTGTTCGGAACGGGCTTACTGGCGTTTGGATTTGGGCTCCGTCGCCGTTTCGCGAGCCATTCAGTATAGTTTCCCGAGCCTGCTCAGCTGGTTTGCGTTCGCGCCGGCCCGTCTTCTCCTTCGGTCCGGCGTTTTTTTTTCGCGCGTCATTGAGTTTTCCGTCGCAATCATGTGATGTGGGCGGGATCTGACTGTACCGAGAAAAGTAGTAGTCAAAAAAGGAAGCCCGCGCGTGGTAGAACCCGGAGAAGACCGGGCCGCGCGGGCCTAAGAAGACACAATACAGCTTATATTCACTATTTACTCCTGTTCGGTTTCGAAGGCAAGCGGTTAGATATGAAAAGAACTATCGCCCTGAAGGAGTTATAAAGAAGGTGCCGTCGGCCTGTAAGTAGCCGTGAGCCATGTTGGGCGTATTGAATGCAGCGCCAGGATGGCCGAAGCAGTCGAGGAGAATGAGGCCACCCGTGGAGTGCGTGCGGCGCGCGAGGAGTTTAATGCACTCATTCGCGGCAACGTCGGGCGCGGCACCGTTGCGGAGAAGGTCCGCTGCGGTCTTTGCCATGACGATTTTCATAATCGCTTCGCCGTCGCCCGTGCATGATATGCCGCCCGCTTCCGCGTCCGCGTAACAACCGCAGCCGATGAGGGGCGAGTCTCCAACACGCCCTGGAAATTTACAGCAGGTTCCTCCCGTAGAAGTGCCTGCGACGATTCGTCCCCGAACGTCGCGGGCCACAGCGCCGACGGTACCATGCTTGTGGCCGAAATGAAATTCAGAGGAGTGCTTGCCTTTTCGGCAATGTTCCCAAGCTCTGCGTTCGCGATCGATGAGGAGTTCAGCGGGATCGCACATCACGAGGCCATTTTCGACCGCGAATAATTCCGCTCCCGCGCCGGCGAGCATCATATGCTCACTCGATTCGAGAATTTTGCGAGCGAGGCGAACGGGATTTTTGATGTGCTCGACGGCGGCGACCGCGCCAGCCTTCAGGCTTGCGCCGTCCATGATGATGGCGTCGAGTTGAACGCGGCCGTCGCGATTCAAATGCGCGCCAGTGCCCGCGTCGAATGTCACGTCGTCTTCAAGGACAACAATGGCGGCTTCGACCGCGTCCACGGCCGCGCCATCGCGCGCGAGGATTTCCCGGCCGGCTTCGAGGGCTTGGCGGATGCCGGCTTGGCAAGAGGAAACTGCGGCGGGCGGAATGTCCCATGCGCCGCCATGAACAATCAGAGAAAATTTCGGGGAATCCACGTCAGAACGCGAGGCCCAGGAAAATTAGCACGGGACCGACCACGATCATCAGGCTCAAACCAAGCAGCAAACGCAGGACATGTTCGCGGCCCACACCGAACCGCGAAAGCTTAATCGGCTGAATTTCACGACGCGGCCGATCCAGCGCAGCGCGGAAAATTTTCAGATACGTCTCGAGCCAGAAGAAAATCTCGCGACGCGATTGCCAGAGGAGGTGAAATCCCGCAAGAATCACGAGAATGCCGACAAGCGCCAGAGGGCCGTGCATGTTTATGCACCTCGCTTTGCGGCGCGAGCGAGCAGGTCGCGCAAGCGGTTGTCGGAGTTACGTTCGGCGTGTGGTTCAGGATAAGGTTCAACCGGCGACGCGGCGGCAAACGGAAGCGCCGTCTGCTCCGCTTGCGAAACGGCCGGCAGCACGGCTGCGATTTCGCGGTCCGCGTCTGCTGCGGCGCGGCGTCCCTCCGTCTGGTTCCACGTGTGCCGGATGCGATGAATAACCGTGAGATTCGGGCCAATGGCAAGGATAAACAGCGAAACGGGCACGCGATTTACCAGTGCGCCGAGTATCAGCAGTGCTAGACGTTCAGGGCGCTCCCAGAAACCCACGCGGCACCGCTCAATCAACGATTCCGCGCGCGCCTGAGAATAGCTGACCATCACCGCGCCAGCCATTGCGAAGCCGGTGACGAGCGCGTACAGGAAACGGTTCACCGTGGCGTAGTAGACGAGAAGTCCGAGAAAGATTGCGAGATCGGCGTAACGGTGCAGCACGGATTTGAGGAAGGCTCCGAAGAAATCCGTCCGTGGCTGGCGGTGAGCGAGAGGCCGCGCCAACAAATCGCACAATGCGGCGGGAATCATGACGAGTCCAGCCGTGGTGAAGCGGCCAGCGCCAAAAAAAACTCCCGCGACGAGACAACACGTGAAACCAGCCAGCGTTAACAAACTTGCGGGGATGTGGGCTTTATCCAGGATGGCTGTTGCCCGGTCGAGCAACCAACGAAGCGGGTGGCTGAGAGTTTCCATGCGCATTTTGGCGGCGCTCAAGCGTTCCCAAATTTCTGTTATATACATTTATACATCATCGTAGATTGTCGAAAGGTGCGTGACTTCAAATTCCTTAATGCCTGCCGGGGTTTGAACCTGGACTTCGTCGCCGGCCTTTTTGCCGAGGAGCGCGCGGCCAATAGGCGACGATGTGGAGATTAAGCCCTTGGCGGCGTCTGCCTCTTCGGCCGTGACGAGCTTGTATTCCGTTTCCTGCGATTTCTTGAGGTCGAGCAAGCGGACCGTGGAGCCGTACGCGGCGCGGTCGCGGGGAAGATTCTCCAGATTCAGCATGGAAATTTCCGCCATGCGCGCGTGCAACTGGCCAAGTCTGGCCGAAACGAAAGATTGGCGCTCCTTGGCATACTTGTACTCAGCGTTCTCCTTGAGATCGCCGTGTGCGCGCGCCTTCATCAGCTCCTTGGGCAAGTCGGTGTGGAGCTCGTGGTCGAGCAGCGCGATTTCTTCCTGAAGCTTTTTTTTGAGTCTTTCAGCGACGTCAGCCATTTTGCTTTTCTTTGCGCGTGAATGGGAGTTCCGAGATCGTTTCGATCTCCCGCCGAATGTGGTTTTTCTTCGCAAGGCTCCCGAAACATTACCGTTTACAGTTGAATTATAGAGGATTTTACGTGCGCGCCGCAATGCGCAGAATTGACTATGTCCGCGAGTGTGGCGTATGTAATGGCCGCGCGGTCGAACAGCGCCATGCTAGGCGCCTGTTCTTACTGAAGCCAACGTCAGGCGTATGAATAATACAGGCCGGGAGTTTGAAGTCTAAGGCCTTTCACCGATAGACCCCAACAGACGGCCAGCGTATCGTTTGCGAGATATTTTGTGATGCGCGGGGAGAACCGCCTGTACCGAGGCGCGGCGCTTAGAGCGGTTCCCACTGGACTACCTGCCTGATTGATGAAGTCGGCCCCCGGAAATTGCACTGAGAAACGATCGCGAATTCGGATCTGTGCTGCAGGAGTGACCTGGCAATGCGAGGAGGAACACAAACATGCTGTTAATTTTGGCCGTCGTACTGATCATCGCGTTGGTCGGCAGCCTTCCCGCATGGCCACATAGCAGGTCGTGGGGTTACTACCCCAGCGGAGGCTTAGGGCTGGTCCTCGTAATTATCCTGGTTCTCTTTTTGGCCGGTCGTTTGTGATCCCTGGCAGGAGCGTACTGTTGCGGGAGGACGAAATGGCGGACAGTTCACCGGATGGCGGCCCTCAAAAAGAGGAGGGAATACTCTTCGACGTGGCGCGCACGATTGGATCCACGATGGGGAGGGTCGCAGGAAAGATCGCTAGCCGATCAAGGGCCGCGCGCAAGAGCGGCGCAGCGCAGCGCAAAAAGCGCACATCGCGGCCGACGGCGGGCGCGCGTAAGCGGACCCGATCCCGCGTGCGATCAAAAAAACGGCCGAAAATTAAGCGATAGGGGCGCGAACAAATGTTGCTCTGGACGATTGTTTTCCTGGTGCTCGCGATCATAGCGGGGATTCTGGCGTTTGCGGGACTCGTGGTAGCCGCAGCGGGAATCGCGAAGTTATTGTTTTACCTGTTCCTGATTCTTTTCCTGGTCTCGCTAATAGCAGGTTTCGTTCGGAGACCCGCGGCCAAGTGATTCGAGAGTCCGGAAAGACGGTTTGTTGGAATGGTAAATTTAAGTTACTCCTGAGGAGGGGAAATGAAACTGAATAAATTGTTGCTCTGCGTCGTACTTACCGCTTTTACTGCTTCGGCGGGATTTGCGCGTGGCAATAACAATCCACCAAAGCCAAAGTCTGATGTGCGAACAGTCACGGGATGCCTATCGCAGGGCGAGAACGCCAGCGAATTCACACTCACGGGCGAAAATGGGAGCACATGGGAAGTTCGCAGCAGCCGCGTAGCTCTTGCGAAGCACGTGGGCCACACGGTTACGGTCACGGGCGTGGTTCGGAACGCCACGGCTCACAACATGAAAGAGGATGCCAAGGACGCAGCGGCTGATGCCGACCTTAAGAAGGATAACTCGGAACACGGCCATCTGACGGTGACGCGCCTGAAGATGGTCAGCGAGTCGTGCCAGAAGTAAAGTAGCTATTGTAAGCGGACGGTGGGGCGCTTGGTTAACTTGGATTCTTGAGCTTCAGCCGGTTCTTGTTCTCTTCGAGAAACGCGCGGAGTTCATCGGCGGAGTTCAGCAGGCGTACCCACTGTTCGTAGTAAAGCGTCACGGGGAAACGGCCGAGCCCGTAAACACTGACGCCTCCTTTTTCGCCTACCTTAAATTGCAAACCACCGGGCGTCTTCGATCCCGTTTGTTTTTCAAGTTCGGCGATGCGCGCCAGCAACTCTTCTTTGCTCGGTTCCGTCATAGGATTCACTCCAGCGAAATGCCGCGAAGATGATTTCGCAGCCTGCGTGTGTTCAGACCCGCGTCTCGGTTTTGTTGTGCATTCTCTTCAAATGCGACAAGCGGTGTCCAAGAAAGACACGCCGGACGAGAAATTCTGGCGGAGAGGGGGGGATTCCATCCCACTGGCAACATCGTTTGCTGACGTTTGCAGCGTTTTGCTATGCGACACCAAACTCCGCTTATTTTTAGTTTCCGCAACCCACAGATGCTGCACAGACTTCCGCGACGATAATTCTAAGCCCAAACGGTAGCAAAACGGTAGCACCAGAGTGGCGGAGAGGGGTTTGACGCGTATTTTTCTGGTGAACGCAACTCACGCCGCAACATGGTTCGACTCCCCGTTAGCGCTACCAAACATTCGACCGCCAGCCCTACGTGGCTCGACCCCGACGTGAAAGACTTCAACGCCATCCAGAGATATTCTGAAGCCATACGACGCCGGTCAGATGCGGCGCTATCCCGTCAGTACCAAGTTGAACAACTCGAAGAATGAAGGCGCGGAGTCCGCGGCGCCGGTCACGTTGGATGCTAAGTTGTTCTAGCTAGGTTGACGGCTGCCAGATTGAGTGTTACGGCTCATTCTATGCCAGACCCATTCGCCTGTCCAAAATGCAGCGAAGTCTTACCTCCGAAAAAGTCGCTTGAGGACCACGTTGGATTGGCGTGCGCGAGATGCGGCAGGGTCATCACGGAAGTCGATGTCAGAAAGCACCTCGAAATAATCTTAGGGGACCTAGGCCGAGGCATTAACGACCTGTTTCGGTAGGCGGCATCGGGAAATCCTAAGTCTTTGTTTTGCCGTCGGGTCCGGGCAAAGCCGCTGCCACCAGATGTTCCTAAAATCTTCCAAGCCTGGCCGGTTTGGGCGTGCAAGATTGGCAGAAAATTCTTGAAGAACGGCGCCTCAAACATTCAGTTTTCCTCTGTAGACGTATGCCCTGATGTCTGAAATGTTGTGGTACCAGTGTCGAATGACGCGCAGTTGGCCGTCCAGTACATAGAACCGCTCGGAGATATGGTGGCCCACAGGAAGTTCCCCACAAAGAATCGCGGCAAAATTTCGGACAACAAAGACCATGTTTATTCCGATCCCTCGCTTTAGCGACCTCAAATTCTTAGGCAAGATTCTTGTTATTGAAGGAAAAATCCACAGCAAGTCCTATCAACGGTCTTGGGGTGGTGAGCGCCTTTATCAGCAATTTACTTTTTCGGGTGCAGGCTGCCTAACGAGTTCCGCCGTGATCGCGCAATCTTAATTTGGTATTTCCAAAAGCTCTGTATCCTTGAAATACTGTACGCGTAATCGTCATGCTACTTCGCGACTTGAAGCGAAAGGCAGTATCCTCGCAGGTCTTCAGCGAGTATCCAAATGCGAGGGGGCCTGCGCTTCGCGCGGCATGGCGCCCGCAAGCAGAAGAACGGCGCCGCAAAACA
>DASZCH010000023.1:0-8981 GCA_035943235.1 Candidatus Acidiferrales bacterium | reverse complement strand
TGTGCCTTGTGATTGTTTTTACGAACGGCGGAAGGTACGTATTGCTGCGCTGAAGCAAGAGGTTCGGAACCACTGTGTCGTCGTTTCCGGCGCGAGCGGGAAAAGCAAAAATGGGCCGGCAATCGGTAAAATGAATCACCGCACTTGATAGATCAGAACCTCCGCGGGCGCGCCGCTGTGCGCTGGGACTGCGACATAGTACTGATGCAGTTCGGCAACATACCGCGAATTGCGAGCGCCAGCACCCGACGCAGCGTGGCCAAGGGATTCATAGTTGTCCGCGGACTTTTGCCGGTAAATGTAAACCGCACCGTCGCCTCCGCAAGATGCGAATAAAAGCTTGCTTTGCGGATCGAACACCAGATCGTCGACGCCAGTGCCGATGGTAAGGCCCTGCAGTTCTTTCCCAGTTGACGTGTCGACTACCGCGATTTTGCCGCTGCGGCACCCGACGAAGAGCCGATGATTGGCCTGGTCGATCGCCAAAGGAACGTTTTGTTTGCAGAGCGTGATCGGCCAACTGGTCATAAACGTGTATTTATCACGGTTGATCACGTCAATTTGATTGCTGCCGGTGTTGTTCACGTATAACTTCTCGCTTGAGGTTTCCACTGCCAAGGCCTCAAGCCTGGGACTGCCTATCCGGATTTCACCCACTTTGGAATCCGTGCTCGTGTCAATCACGCTGACAAACGAATACGATTCATGCGCATCGCTCCCCCCGTTGACGATATACAAATAGCGCATGGTCTGGTCGTAAGCCATGGAGTCGGCATCGGCGCGGAGTTTGATCGATTTCAGCAGGCGGTAGGTTTTGCCATCGAATACTTTCAGGTCTCCGGCACCCCCGTCAGTCACGTAAATCCGATTGCTGGACTCTCGATAGGCAATGGCGTGGGGGACCACGACTCCGTGAATGGTGCGGAGCAATTTCCCGGAATTCAGATCGAGAACGAGAATTTCCTTCGAGTTTTCGGCTGCGAGAAACAGCCGGCTGCCTCGGACGTCCACTCCAAAATGATCGAATTTGCCCTCTGCGGTTGCGGGAAGCTTCACGGTCCGAACCAGTTTCAGAGGCGAAGACGCTTCGGGAGCCGCCGCGAAACCTGTAAGGCACAGGCAAATGAGAAAAGAGGCAGCTGCGAAAGTTAACTTAATTGCTGCCGAGTTGCGATCACGAGTGGGCATGTAGAGTCTCCATAAGCGCTCATTTTCTAGGATGAGTTCGTGTCCCCCGTGGTGGCATATCCGGATGCCAGTGTTGGGACGCGAATAGCCCTCAGTGTTGTGTTGCGGCCGCCAAGTACTTGGCAACGCGGCGGAGAACTCGTGTGAGCATCGCGTGCGTGAGGCGGCCGGTAAATGTATTTTGCTGACTCGGATGGTATGAGGCAAAAACGCGAGGAAGCTCGCCCGGCAGTTTGAGGATGGCGCCATGGTGGAAAGGGAATTGCGCGCACGAGAAAATGAGGCCGCGGTCTTTGAGGATGCGAAGATAGACCATAAGTGCGAGGCCACCAAGCGCGAGAATTGCTTTCGGTTTCAGAATATCGAGTTCGGCCTCCAAGTACGGGCGGCAGTTTTGAAATTCAGAAGGCAGCGGCTTGTTATTTGGCGGAGCGCAGCGGACCGCGGCGCTAATATATGCGTTCTTAAGCTCGAGAGCATCGCCCCGCCGAATCGACGTTGGTTGATTGGCGAAGCCCGTCTCATCAAGCGCGCGATATAAAAAATCTCCGGAACGGTCGCCGGTGAACATGCGTCCAGTGCGATTCGCTCCATGCGCCGCGGGGGCGAGCCCAAGAATCAGAAGTTGGGCATGCGGGTCGCCAAATCCAGGAACCGGTTTGCCCCAATAATCCCAGCCCAGATAAGCGCGGCGCTTTGTCCGAGCAACGTTTTCGCGATAATGCACCAGGCGGGAACACTTGCGGCATGCAACGATCGTTGCGTTCAGGACCGTTAATTTCTTGTTCGACATGATGACAGTTCAGGCTGCACGGGAGGGTCTAAATTCGACAAGCAAAACATTTTGACACGGCGGCAAGCTGCAGACTAGCATAGTCCTAGCGATTTTCCCTGCCTGAGACGGGGATCTCATTACCTAATGTTTGCCGGACAGTATTGGATATGGGAACCAGATCCGATTCACAAAATATCCTTGCGCACATTGTGGAGCGGCGGCGCGAAGCGATTGCGCACCGCAAACGCGTTTTACCGGAAGTGGCGCTGAAGCTTGCAGTGGAAAAGAAGGCGCCGCCGGTTAGAGATTTTCCCGGCGCGCTTACGCGTTCGGGATTCAATGTGATTGCGGAGCTTAAGAAAGCGTCGCCGTCGCGCGGCCTCTTGTGCGCGGATTATCAGCCTGCAGTTGCGGCGCCGACGTTGCAGACTGCCGGCGCTGCGGCGCTTTCCGTGTTGACGGAAGAGGAATTCTTTCAAGGCTCGTTGCACGATTTGAAGGAAGTCTCGAAAGTGACGCAGATCCCTATCTTGCGAAAAGATTTTATTGTCGACGCGTGGCAAGTGTGGGAGACACGCGCAGCCGGCGCTGACGCGTTTTTGCTGATCGCGGCGATTCTAGATGATCAGGCGCTGCGCGAACTGCTTGAACTGGGGCGAGAGCTAAAGATGGAGGCCCTTGTTGAGGTGCATTCGCAGGACGAATTGAACCGCGCTGCCGATGTTGGTGCGAAAATCATAGGCGTCAATAATCGCGACTTGAAAACATTCGAAGTTCGGCTGGAAACGTCGTTGGAACTTGTGGAAGAAATTTCAGAGGAATGCATTGCGGTCAGCGAATCGGGAATACGCACGCATCGAGATCTCGAACGCTTGCGGAGTGCGGGGTTTGACGCGTTTCTTATTGGCGAGCATCTGATGACAGTGCCGGATCCGGCGAATGCCCTGCGTGAATTGCTTGGTTCGGCGACCGGCTTGGTCGAATCTCCGGGGAGCTCGTGATAGCGATAATGATATCCATCAAAATTTGCGGCATCACAAACTGGGAAGACGCGAAAGTGGCGATGGATGCTGGCGCGGACGCGCTCGGGTTCAACTTCTATACGAACAGCCCGCGCAGGATCGCGCTTTCGCACGCCAAGCGAATTATTCGTCACATGCCGCGTCGTGTTGCCGCCGTGGGCGTGTTCGTGAACGCTTCGCCGAAGGAAATGCTGCGAGTGGCGCGCGCCACTGATCTGGGGGCGCTGCAACTGCACGGGGAGGAATCGCCGGACACGGTCGAGCGGCTTGCGCGTGAGTATCCTGTCATCAAAGCATTCCGCGTGGGTCCGCGATTTAGGGTAAGCGAGCTACAGAGATATCCGTGCGCGGCGGGGTTCCTGCTCGATGGCTACGACACAGAACAGCGCGGCGGCACAGGCAAACGGTTCGATTGGGGCGTTGCGCGCGAAGCAAAACGTTATGGGCCTGTGATTTTGGCAGGCGGCTTGCGCGAAACCAATGTTGCCGAGGCGATTCGGCAGGCGAACCCAGATGCACTGGATGTCTGCAGTGGAGTTGAAGTGCGGCCTGGCAAAAAGCACGCGAAAAAGCTGAAACAGTTGATGGCGGCGGTTAAGGCAGCAGGTGGGCGGGGTTCATGACCACAAAAATGGGAGCCGTACCTGACGCGCGCGGCCGATTTGGCGCGTACGGCGGACGATATGTTCCGGAGACGTTGATGGCCCCGCTCGAAGAACTCGAGCACGCTTACAAGGCAGCCCGCGCCGATTCAAGTTTTCAGAAAGAGCTTGATGATCTCCTCCGGAATTTCGCGGGGCGGCCGACCCCACTGCAGTTCGCCTCGCGCCTCACCCAACATCTGAGCGGGCCGCGCATTTATCTGAAGCGCGAAGACCTGCTACATACTGGCGCACACAAAATCAACAATTGTCTGGGGCAGGGCCTCCTGGCCGCGCGAATGGGGAAACGGCGCGTCGTGGCCGAGACAGGCGCAGGACAGCACGGCGTGGCGACAGCAACTGTGGCGGCGCGGCTGGGACTTGAATGCACCGTTTATATGGGCACGGCAGACATGGAGCGTCAACGGCTGAATGTTTTTCGCATGCGGCTTCTTGGTGCGGAAGTGATCGGTGTCGACGCTGGAAGCAAGACGCTTAAGGACGCGATCAATGAAGCGATGCGCGATTGGGTTACGAATGTTCGCACGACTCATTACTTGCTGGGATCGGCCCTGGGTGCCCATCCGTATCCAGCGATGGTGCGCGATTTTCAAAGCGTAATCGGAAAAGAAGCGCGAGCGCAGATTCTGCAAGCGGAAAATCGCTTGCCGAATTGGCTTTTTGCTTGTGTCGGCGGCGGCTCCAACGCCATCGGACTCTTCAATGATTTTTTCGATGATGCCGAAGTAAAAATGGTGGGCGTCGAAGCGGGAGGACGTGGGGCCGGAATCGGCGAGCACGCGGCGAGGCTAGCCGCAGCGGAGGGATTTTCTGGAGCGAGACCTGGCGTGCTGCAAGGGACGTACACCTACGTGCTGCAAACACTCGACGGGCAGATTTCGGCGACGCATTCTGTGTCGGCGGGACTTGACTACCCGGCGGTTGGCCCAGAGCACGCGTGGCTGGCCGACCGCAAGCGCGCGGAGTACACAGCGGCAGGCGACGAAGATGCGATTGACGCATTGAAACTGCTGGCAAAGATCGAAGGAATCATTCCCGCTCTTGAATCGGCTCATGCGCTGGCGGAGGTGATACGCCGTGCTCCGAAGATGAAGCGAGAAGAACTTGTGATCGTCAATGTTTCTGGGCGCGGCGACAAAGACATGGAGATTCTGTCGCGATATGTCTGAACTCGCGCTGAAGGCGGATCGGACGCAGCAAACGCGCATCGGGAGGCGTTTCAAAGACCTCGCGCGCACGGGTGAGTTGGGACTGGTCGCGTATGTCACCGCTGGTGATCCCTCTCTTGAGGCGACAGAAAAAATTGTACTTGCGGCGGTCGACGCAGGAGCGGACATCATCGAGCTAGGCGTGCCATTCAGCGATCCTGTCGCTGATGGACCGACAATCCAGCGCGCCAGCGAACGCGCATTGCGCTGCGGCACCACGTTGACGGGCGTGATCGATTTGGTCGCAGCGCTACGCAAAAAGACGGACGTGGCGATCGTGCTGTTCAGTTATTTCAATCCCATTTTGCAGATGGGCTTGGAGAAGTTCGCGTTGCGAGCGTCGGCGGCGGGCGCGGATGGCGTGCTCGTCACGGACATGACCCCGGAGGAAGCGGGCGAGCATTGCGCGATAATGCGCAGCCGTGGATTGGATACGATATTTCTGGCGGCGCCCACCTCCACGGATGAGCGATTGAAACTAATCGTCAGTGCTTCAACTGGTTTTTTGTACATAGTTTCTCGAAATGGCGTAACTGGAGCGAAGGAATCTTTGCCGGAAGAATTGCCGGCAATGGTGCGGCGCGCGCGTAAATTCACATCGCTGCCGATTGCCGTGGGATTCGGAATATCTTTGCCGACGCAAGTGACAGTACTCGGAGGAATCGCCGATGCTGTGGCCGTCGGGTCGGCGCTGGTTGCGGAGATTGAAAACGCCACGTCAGCAAGCGCGGCGGCAACAGCTGTGGCTGAACGGATTCGCCTGCTCAAGAGCGCAGCGCGGCGTGGGGTCAGCCGGCGGGATGCGAATCCTTGAGCGACGAAGCTGCAAATGCGATCGAGTCCTGGCGGTGCAGAATCGATGAGATTGACCGCCGGTTGATTGAACTTCTCAACGAGCGTTCGCACTGCGCTCTCGAAATCGGACGCGTGAAACGGCAGCACAATATAACGGTTTATCAACCCGAAAGAGAACGCCAGGTCCTGGAGAATGCGGAACGCGCCAATCGTGGCCCTCTGTCTGACACAGCGATTCGACGGCTATTCGAGCGCATTCTGGACGAGGCGCGTTCACTGGAACGCCAGGAACGGAATGAACCGGCTACCGATCACGGACGCTCTTAGCGCGTTGATATAGCAACGCACGAATTTGACCGGGAAGGAAACATTTATGGTTGTTGTGATGCAGGAGGGCGCTACCGAAGAAAAGATTCAGCACGTGATTGATCGGCTCGTGTCCTTTGGATTTGACGTTCATCGGTCGACAGGAGCCAGTCACACCGTCTTGGGTGCAATCGGCGTGCATCCGGAGTTTGACACGCGCGACATTGAATTGTTGGACGGTGTCCGCGAGGTCATGCGGATTACCCAGCCGTACAAGTTGGCGAGCCGCGCATTCCGCGCCGAAGGGTCGGTAATTGAGGTTGGCCGCAACGTGCGATTCGGCGGTCCGGAAATTGTAATCGCCGCGGGGCCGTGCGCGGTGGAATCCAGAGACCAGATTTTTCGTATTGCAGAGGGCGTATCCCGTCTCGGTGCTCGCATCCTGCGTGGCGGCGCGTTCAAGCCACGGACTTCGCCGTATTCGTTTCAAGGCCTCGGTGAAGCCGGACTGAAATTGCTTCGCGAGTCCGCGGACAAGTTCAATCTACTGGTCGTCAGCGAAGTGATGGATCCGTCCCAGGTGGAAATGATTCAGCCTTACGTGGATATAATGCAGGTCGGCGCGCGCAATATGCAGAATTACCATCTGCTTCGTGCGCTCGGCGAAGTGCGAAAACCTGTGCTGTTGAAGCGTGGAATGTCCGCGACGATCGAAGAATGGTTGCTCAGCGCCGAATACATTATGTCGGGCGGCAATTACGATGTTGTTCTTTGCGAGCGCGGCATCCGCACGTTCGAGACTTCGACGCGGAACACGCTGGACATTGCCGCGATACCGGTAATCAAGAAACTCTCCCACTTGCCGATTATCGCCGACCCGTCGCACGGCACGGGACGGCGCGACAAAGTGGCTCCCATGGCTCGTGCCGCGGTGGCTGCCGGAGCTGATGGATTGTTGATCGAAGTCCATAACGATCCGGAGCATGCACTTTCGGATGGCGCCCAGTCGTTGTACCTGGAGCAATTCGGCCAGCTCATGACTGAGCTGCGCATTATTGCTCCGGCCGTTGGTCGGCGGGTTGTCTAGTTTATGAATGAAACCGCGCCGTTTAGCCGCGTGGCCATAATTGGTGCTGGGCTAATCGGGGCGTCGTTCGGCCTTGCCGTAAAGAACGCCTACCCCGACGTTTCCATTGTGGCTTACGACAAGTCGGAGATTCTGCGCCATATCAACCAGCGAAATTTGGGCTGGAACGTTGCGGAGGACGTCGCTGCCGCCGTTCATCGTGCGCAATTGGTTTACCTAGCAACGCCCATCGGAGCAACGATGGAGTTGATGCCGGCAATCGCTGCTGAATGCGACGCTGCAACGTTGGTAACTGATACTAGCAGTACGAAGGCCGCTATTTGCCGCACCGCCGAATCCGAGTTTCGGCTTGGCGCGAGGTTCCTTGGAGGACACCCCATCACAGGCAAAGAAATCTCCGGAATCGACAATGCGGATGCGACGCTTTTTCGCGGAACGCGTTACGCCGTGATCGGAAACGAGCGCGAAAGCGATGAACGTGCGCTGCGGTTCATTGAGCTAGTGCGCGCGATCGGGGCCGAGCCGGTTTGGTGCGATGCGGACACGCACGACTGGGCGATGGCGATTGTTTCGCAAATGCCGCAATTGATAGCGGTGGCGCTGGCAAGAGTGATTGCCGACGAAACGGACGAAACAGGCTTGCCCGTGTCAATGGCCGGCCGCGGACTCCGGGACCTTCTCCGGATTGCGGGAAGTCCATATCACGTGTGGCGCGACATTTGTCTGACGAATGCAGACAATATTGGGCGTTCACTCGACCGCGCCGTGCAAGTCATCGATTTTCTTCGCACCCATCTGAAGGATCGTGAACTGGAACAGGAGTTCCTCGCCGCAAATGAGCTCTATAAATCGCTGAACAACAAATGTCCTGATTTGCAGTAGACTTCCTTCGTGACGTTTCGACGTTTTCTTCGCACGCATTTTCCCTTTGGTTGGAGGTGTGTTTGAATGGACAAGCGTGTCGCAAACGCTGACGTAGCAATCGAGCGCGTGAACGATGGCGCCACAATTCTGGTGGGTGGATTTGGAATGTGCGGAGTGCCGGAGCATCTTCTTCGCGCGTTGAAAAAGCGCGGTACCAGGAATTTGACGCTGGTCTCGAATAACGCCGGGACGGACAATTTCGGAATTGGCTGGCTGCTCGAGTCGAAACAAGTGAAAAAGATGATCGCCAGCTATGTTGGGGAAAACAAACGCTTCGAGAAACTGGCGCTGAGCGGCGAAATTGAAATTGAATTGAATCCACAGGGTACGCTCGCGGAGCGGATTCGCGCGGGCGGCGCCGGGATTCCAGCATTTTTCACGCCCACCGGATACGGAACCCTCGCTGCGGAAGGAAAAGAGACACGAGAGTTCCATGGACGAAATTACGTGATGGTTCCGTGGCTTCGCGGAGACTTTTCGTTCATCAAGGCGTGGAAGGGAGATCGCTGGGGCAACTTGATTTTCCGCAAGACAGCGCGAAATTTCAATGCTCCGATGGCTACAGCCGGAAAATGCGTGATTGCCGAAGTCGAAGAACTCGTGGAACTTGGTCAGCTCCCACCGGATTCCGTTCACACGCCGGGAATTTTCGTGGATGCGATTTTTCGGGGTGACAGCTACGAAAGGCCAATCGAAAAGAGAACATTGCGTCAACCATAGCAACGGAGCGGTGACGGGTGCAAACCATGGATAAACGGGAATTCATAGCGCGACGCATCGCGCAAGAGTTGCGCGATGGCAATTACGTGAATTTGGGGATCGGCATGCCGACATTGATCCCGAACTTTTTGCCTCCTGATGTGGAGGTAGTGTTGCAGTCCGAAAATGGGATGCTCGGCGTCGGGCCATATCCTTACGATGGCACGGAAGACGCGGATTTGATCAACGCGGGTAAGGAAACGATTACGGAAATTCCCGGTTCCTGTTATTTTTCGAGCGCGGATTCCTTCGCAA